>DATACN010000067.1:0-5597 GCA_036258995.1 Thermoleophilaceae bacterium
GGGCCTTACCCGGCCTGGCATCGGCGCCGGAGCCGCCCGCTTGCCGCCCGGGTGCCTCGCCCGAGGCGCCCGAAGCGGGACCGGGCGCCGCCTGCACCGGCGGTGCCGGCGAAGATGCCTCGTCGGGGCCGTCGAGCAACCGCTCACCGCCGACGGCGCCGCCCGTCGCGACCGCGCCGATAACCGCGATCTTCGCGGCGGTACCGCCGAGAGACCCCGACGCGGTGCCTAGGCCGGCCAGCAGGCCGCCGCCCCCGGCGGCGGAGGCCTTGCCGCCGAGCCCCACCGAGGCGAGCACCGCGGGCTTCAGATCCAGAGAGGGCACCACCGGCAGCACCGCCGCGAGCATCTGCCGCTGGCGGCGCACCCGCTCGCGGTAGTCGCGGCAGCCGGCGCACGAGCGCAGGTGGTGGCGCAACTCGCTGCGGCGAAGCGCGCCGCCGCGCAACGTGGCCAGCTGCTCGCGTATCTCCTTGCACGGCCTGTCGCGCGCCTCGCGGCGCTCGATCAACCCGGAGCGGGCCCGGAACACGAGCGCCTTCACCTTCGCCACCTCGCAACCGAGGACCTCGGCGACGTCGGCGTGGGAGAGGTCGCCGACCTCCGCCAGCAGGAGCGCCGCCCGCTGCTCATCGGGCAGGTCGCCGAGATCGTGCAGGAGATCGCGCAGCTCGGCCCGGTGCTCGACCTGCTCCGACAGCCCGGCGATGGCCGGCTCGCGATCCTCCAGCGGAGTCTCCACGCGGCGGGCGCGCAGCATCGAGAGGCAGCGGTTGCGTGCGATCGTGAAGAGCCACGGCTTGAGCTTGACCGGGCGCTCGTCGCGCAAGAGCCCGGCGTGGGCCGACGCGAAGACCTGCTGAACAGCGTCCTCACCCTCCTCGCGGGAACCCAGCATGTGGCGGCAGTACGCGAGGATCGCCGGTCCGTGCCGGTCGAAAGCGACCTCGAAGGCGGCCTCGTTGCCGCGCCGGATCTGCTCGACAAGGCGCTCGTCCCCAGCCAGAGCGAGCAGCCGCGCCGGAACGCGCAGGGGCCTTCCGCCTGCTCGAACGGGAACTTGAGCCGTGCGCATGCCAACGGAGTTGTACCCCTCATCTCCCTTGTCAACGCCGGTCGCTGTCGAAGGTTCGGCCGTAACACACCAACCTTCGGCATTTTCAGGCGTTTTCGCCAGCATGAACAAGCGCATAGCAACGTTCGTCTTGCTCGGATGCCTGGCGCTGCCGGCGCCGGCCCTGGCCAAGCCGAACCACCAAGACCGGACAAACGCAGCGCAGGAGTGCCGCCAGGAGCGGGGCACCGACGCGGAGACCCGCGAGGCCTTCCGCATCCGCTACGGCGAGAACAAGAACGGGCGCAACGCCTTCGGCAAGTGCGTGTCACAGCGCGCTGAGGACGAAGAGGCGGAGCGCCGCTCGGCGCGTTCCCAGGCGGTGCAGGAGTGCCGCGAGGAGCACCCGAGGGGGCAGGGCAAGCCCGAGCAGGGCCAGGCCAATGCCTTCGGCAAGTGCGTGTCGGAGAAGGCCAAGCAGAAGCAGGCCGCTGCCGACCGGCGCGACCGGGCTGAGATCCGGCGGCGCCATCGCGCGGCCCGCGCTCGCGGTTAGAAACGACTGACGCCGTGCACGGCCGGTAGGAGGTCGTAGGGGAAACCCTCGGCCCGCCGGCCGTCGCGGCCGTCCATCGGGCCGGCAGCACACAGGGAGTTGAGGATCGCCTCCTGAGTGGCCTCGCCGGCCGCCTCGAACAGCTCGCGTAGCTCGGGCGAGTCGTCGCGCAGCAGCTGAAGCCCGAGCGTCGAGGCCTCCGCGCGGTGGGGCACCCGGTACGCCGTCGAGAAGGCGATTGCGTACTCGCCGCTCCCACTGGAGGCGAAGCTTCCGGCCCGGGCGAGCCCGAAGGTCGCGCGCGCGGCCACTCTCCGCAGCTGGCGATCGGAGAGCGGCGCGTCGGTGCCCAGCACGATCATGATCGACCCCCCGCCGGGATCCGCTGCTTGGCCGCCGCTCGCGACTTGCGCCGCGTCCGGCCCCACCAGCATGTGCAGGTCTCGCCGGGCGCCGTAGTTCGACACCACCAGACACCCCAGGGTGAAGCCCCCGGCGACGCTTCGCGACGAGCCCCCAACCCCGGCCTTGAAGCCGAAGCAGGTGGTGCCGGTGCCGGCGCCGACCGCGCCCTCCTCCGGCGCGTCCTCGCTCGCCGCTGCGATCGCCTCCAATGCATGCTCGGGCCGCACCGGCAGCGAGCGCGCGTCGCTCAGCCAGCCGTCGAAGCACTCCCCCACCACCACGTTCACGGTGTCGCCGTCGCGGCCGGCCTCGGGGTTCTGCTCCAGCACGTGGCGCAGCCCTCCCTCCCACACCGCGCCGACGGCGAGGGTGTTGGTCAGCAGCACGGGACTCTCGAGCGTGCCGAGCTCCTGCACCTGGGTCAGCCCCGTGGCCTTCCCGTAGCCGTTGATCACGTGACACGCGGCGGGGACCTTCTCGGCGTACAGGTTGCCGCCGTGGGGGAGCACGGCCGTGACGCCCGTGCGCACGGAGTCGCCCTCGCGAAGGGTCAGGTGACCGACGCGCACGCCGGGAACGTCGACCAGCGAGCAGCCGGGCCCGGCCGGAAGGCGTCCCACCGTGTAGCCCAGCTCGCGCAAGCGCTTGCGCACGGCCGGACCATAACCTTGCGCCCTTGAGCGCGATCGTCACCCGGGCGCCGCTGCGGGTCGCCCTCGGCGGAGGGGGCACCGACCTCCCCTCCTATTACCGCGAGCACGGCGGCGGCTTCGTCGTCTCGACCGCGATCGACCGCTACGTGCACATCGTGCTGTCGCGCAGCTTCCAGCGGCGCTTCCGCCTGAAGCACCTGGAGTGGGAGGAGGTGGACCGGGCGGAGGAGGTGCGCCATCCGATACTGCGAGAGACCCTGCTGCGCCACTGGAACGGCGCTCCGATCGAGCTGGCGTCGGTGGCCGACGCGCCGCCCGGGACCGGGCTCGGCTCGTCCGGCGCCTATGGAGTGTGCGCGATCAAGTCGCTGGCCCTGGCAGGCGGGCGCGACCTGGAGGCGGCGGCCCTCGCCGAGGCGGCGTGCGAGATCGAGATCGACGTGCTCAACCGACGGATCGGGAAGCAGGACCAGTACGCCGCGGCCTTCGGCGACATCCGCGCCTACACCTTCAATCCCGACGACTCGGTCGAGGTGCGCCGGCTCGAGCCGCCGGAGGAAGTGCGCCGCGCGCTTCGCGACGAGTTCCTGCTCTTCTTCAGCGGGCGGGAGCGGTCGGCCTCGGACGTGCTCTCCGGCCAGAAGCCCGGGGAGGCCGTGCATCGGCTGAAGGAGCTCGCCTACGCCATCTGCGAGACCGTGGAGGCAGGCGACCTCGACCGCTGCGCCGAGCTGATGAACGAGAGCTGGGACGCCAAGCGCGGCCGCGCCCCGGGCACGGTCACGCCTGAGATGGACGAGCTGCGCGCTGTAGCGATGCGCTCCGGGGCCCGCGGGGTGATCTCGCTGGGGGCCGGCGGGGGCGGCTTTCTCCTCGTCTACTCGACCGAGCCGGAGCGCACCAGGCAGGCCATGGAGGACGCCGGCGCGCCCGAGCTCCGGTTCGGACTCGACGAGGAGGGCTGCGTCGGGCTCAGTGAGCCGCGCTAGGGGCTCGCCCGCGGGAGAGCTGCCACAGCCCCCAGGCCGACACGACGGCCCAGACGGCTTCCAGCAGGAGAAAGCCGAGGTCGAACTCCACCGCGGCCACCACGGTGAGCACGAGCGAGCCCACCAGGTTGAGCAGCAGGTACACGCGCGAGTGCGGCGACATGCTGCCGCGCTGCGCGGCCGTGAAGGCGATGAGGATCAGCACGGCGCCGGCTATCTGGGCAATCTGGTCCATCGGCCGAGCGTAGTCGGCCGCCGCGGGGAAGCTGGTAGAGCCCGAGGAAGCTAGTTGACGCCGGTGGGCGCGTGCCCGCGGATCCACTCGCGCAGGGTGCTGTCGCCGACGCGGGCGTAGACGCCGGGCTTGCCCGGGCGGGCGCAGCCGTCGCCCCAGCTCGTCGCGCCGACCACCCTCAGCCCGCCATCGGCGCCGCGGCCGAACATCGGTCCGCCGGAGTCGCCCTGGCAGGTGTCGACGCCGCCCTCGGGGAACCCGGCGCAGACCATCGTCTCCGCCTCGAAGCTGTCCCCGTAGGCGTCGGAGCAGTACTGGTCGGTCGTGATCGGGACCTGCGCCTCCTGGAGCACGTCCGGTGTGCTGCCGCCTTCCTCCGTGGCGCCCCAGCCGACGATGGTCTCGAGCGTGCCCGGCGACCAGATGCCGGTCTCAGAGGCCCCGGCGACCTTGACCGGGGCCTTGGTGGAGGCGGTCGCCAGTCTCAGCAGCGAGATGTCGTAGCCCATCGTGGCCAGGTAGTTCTGGTGCATGACCACGCTCTGCACCGGCACGCGCTCGCCCTCTCCGCGGCGGTGGCCGCCAATGCGCACGTCGATCGCCTGCGGCGGCCAGGAGGCCGGCGTGGCGATGGCGACGCCGGTGATCGAGCTGCAGTGCCCCGCGCTGAGGACGGTGTCGGGCGCGATCAGCGTCCCGGTGCACAGGAACGGCCCGTAGGTGATCCGCGCGACGGCCGGGTACTCGTCGGGAGAGGCGTTCTGGCCGCCCACGACCGCGCCCGACGGCGGCGCCGCCAGCGCCATCGACAAGGCGGCGAGCGTGCAAATGAGGCTGAGCTTTCGCACGAAAGGCATGAATGAAGGTTGCGGGCCGGCTTCCCCTGCCGCCCGCGTCGCCCGTGAGGATGCCCGGTGCACCCGGGCTTCAAACGCGGGCTAAGCCGCGGCGGGAGGGTCCGGCAGCGGCGCCAGTCGGGGGGCCGGCGCGCTCTTGAGATGGCGGTCGGAGGTGCTGACGCGGTTGCGGCCGCCGCGCTTGGACTCGTAGAGAGCCTCGTCCGCCGCCGCAACCAGGTCGTCGACGGTCGTCGCGTCGGTCGGGAAGGTGGCTACGCCTGCGCTGATCGTGACCTTGGGATCGTTGGAGACGGCCTCGATCTGGCGCCGCATCCGGTCGACGATCGCGCGCGTCTCGACCCGGTCGGTGGCCGGCAGGATCAGGGCGAACTCCTCGCCGCCGTACCGGGCCACGGTGTCGTAGACGCGGCTGTGCTCGGACAGGAGCGTGGCCACGCGCTTGAGCACCTCGTCGCCGACCTGGTGGCCGTGCGCGTCGTTCAGGCGCTTGAAGCGGTCGATGTCGAGCATCGCGAGGCTCACGTCGTCGCCGGCGCGGGCCGCGCGCTCGAGCTCCGCCTCGAGGGAGTTCTGGAAGCTGTAGCGGTTAGCCACGCCGGTGAGCGCGTCGGTGGCCGCCAGCACCTGGACCCGCTCGAGCAGCCAGGCGTTGCGCAGCGCCAGCGCGCCATGGGACGCGAAGCGCTCGACCATCGCCACCACGCGGCGCTCGATGCGGGAGCCGCGTGGTCGCCATGGTCGAGCGCTTCGCGTCTCACGGCGCGCTGGCCCTGCGCAACGCCTGGCTGCTCGAGCGGGTCCAGGTGCTGGCGGCCACGGACGCGCTCACCGGCATTGCGAACCGC
>DATACN010000068.1:0-4458 GCA_036258995.1 Thermoleophilaceae bacterium
CTCCCCCGACTTCGCTGACAGCTGCAGCACCTCGTCCTCGCCGAGCAGCTCCTGGATCTCGCCCGCCACCCGCTCGGGCTGGGCGCCCGGCAGGTCGATCTTGTTGAGGGCCGGCACGAGCTCGAGGCCGGCATCGATCGCCAGGTAGGTGTTGGCGACGGTCTGGGCTTCGACGCCCTGCGAGGCGTCAACGAGCAGGAGCGCGCCGTCGCACGCCGCCAGCGAGCGCGACACCTCGTAGGTGAAGTCCACGTGACCCGGGGTGTCGATCAGGTGCAGCCGGTAGAGCTTTCCGTCGGCCGCCGTGTACTCCACGCGCACCGCCTGGGCCTTGATCGTGATGCCACGCTCACGCTCGAGCTCCATCGAGTCGAGCATCTGCGGGCGGTGGTCGCGCGGGTCGACCGCTCCCGTCAGCTCGAGGATGCGGTCGGCCAGCGTCGACTTGCCGTGGTCGATGTGGGCGATGATCGAGAAGTTGCGGATGTTCTCCGCGGGCTTGGCCACGGCACGAGCTTAGAGCGGGCCTGCTCCATACCATCCCTCGCCGGAGTGACCTATGACGCGGCGATCGCGGAGGTTCAGCGCCTGGTGGGAAAGCGGGTTCTCCTGGAGGTGAACGGCGCAACACCCACGGCATTCGCAGCGGCTGCGCCGCCGGAGGAGGGACGTAGGTACGAGGGCGTGCTGTGCCTTGACGAAGACTTGTCCGACGACGACAGGTGCGTCTTCACGGTGCCGACCCAGCCTCGTGACAAGCGACTGGTCAACCCGGATGGCGTTCGCATAGCCCTGCAACGCGCCTACCACTCAGGTGCGGAGGTGCTGCGCCATCGAGACGGCGAGCAAGTGCTGATCCTCGGGCAGGGGCTTCTGAAGCTGTCGCTTCGTCGGGCTCCCGGGGACGCGAGCGGCCAACCTCCCGCTCAGTTGTAGGACATCCTTACTCCGGGCGGCGCTGGGCGCGCAGCAGGTAGTCGACCTGCTCCTGCTTGCGCATGATGATGTGCTCGAGCCGGTGCTCGACCGCCTCCGAGGCCGCCTCGCGTCCGGTCGGCTCGATCGCCGCCTGGAGAGCCTCGAGGGTCTTGCCCTCGTCCTCGATCAGGTCGTCCAGGGCCTTCACGGGGTCGGCCGTCCAGCTCGGCGGGTGCACGTCCACGTCGGGCTCGCCGCCGATGGCGGTGATCTTCTCCACCAGCCGCATGGAATCCTCGATCTCGGCGAGGGCGAAGCCGCGCATCTTGTCGGCGTGGGCCTGGAACTCGAGGCCCACGATGCTGCCCGCGGTGAGCACATAGTGGAGCACGGAGCGAAGCTGGAGGGCGAGGGCCTCGTTCAGGGCCTTGACCTGCGCCTCGACGTCCATCCGTTCGTCGTCGGCCATCGCGCCTCCTTACCCGCGGAAGGGAAGCAGCATGCGGATCTGCCGTGCCTCGGGGATCCGCAGCAGCCAGACACCGGTGGCGTAGACCGCGAAGCCGGCCGCGATACCGCCGCCGACCGAGGCGATCTGCGCCGCCAGCGAGCGCCCCAGCGCCTCGTCGAGCCCGTACCAGACGCCATATGCCGCCCCGGCGAGCGCGGTCGCGGCCATCAGCATCCGCGCGGCCGCCCCCAGCGTGCGCGCGCCCTCGACGCCGCCGAGGTCGCCGCGCAGCAGCAGGGCCTGGGCCAGGCACATGACGATCGTCCCGGCCACCGTCCCGATCACGATGCCCGCAATGCCGAGCGGCTCGTACAGGGCCGCGGCGATCGCCGCGTTGACCACCAGGTTGGCGCCCGCCAGCGCGGTGGTGGCCCACGGCCGCTGGAGGCTGAAGAACGTGCGCGACAGCAGCAGGCTGACGCCCTGGAAGGGCAGGGAGATCGACCACCAGACCAGCGCCTCCGCGACCAGGTCGGTGGCCCCGGCGCCGAAGACGCCGCGCTCGTAGAGCAGCCGGGTGATCGGCTCGGCCAGCACGGCCAGGATCACTGCGCTCGGGATCAGCAGCAGGCAGATCTGGCGCACGCCGTTGCCCATGGTGCGGCGCAGCTCGTCGCGCTCGCCGCGGGCGGCGAAGCGGGCCAGGGTCGGGAACAGGATCGTGGCGATCGAGATCGAGAACAGCCCCTGGGGCAGCTGGTAGATGCGGAAGGCCTTGTCGATCGCCGCCGGCGCCTGGTCGGAGACGAGTGTGCCGAACAGCGAGTTGACCAGCAGGCTCAGGTTGATCAGGCCGAGAGCGATCGTGACCGGCAGCATCAGGGCGAGGACCCGCCGCACGCGCTCGTTTCGCCAGTCGAGCCTGAAGCCGAAGCGCCCGCCCCGCCCTCGCAGCCACGGGAGGGGCAGCGCGAACTGCACGATCGTCCCGGCGAGCACGCCGATCGCGTAGGCGTAGATCTCGTCCTCGTCCGGCAGCACGGGGACGAGGCCGGCGAGGGTGGCGATGATCACCGCGTTCCAGGCCACCGGGGCAAGGGCCGGCACGCTGAAGTGCTCGAACGAGTTGAGCATCCCCACGACCAGGCCCGAGAGGGCCAGCAACAGCACGATCGGGAACATCAGCCGCGCCAGGTCCACCGTCAGGTCGCGGAGGGCCGGGTCGTCGTCGAATCCCGGGGCGAACACCGCCATGAACGGCTCCGCCAGCAGGATGAACAGGGCCGTCAGCGCACCGAGGGCCAGGCAGATCAGGAAGAACAGGCTCGAGGCCACGCGGAAGGCCTCGCGCCGCTCGCCCTTCTCGAGCAGCTCGGTGAAGACCGGGACGAACGCCCCCTGGAGGGCCGAGTCCGCGAACAGGGCCCGTACCAGGTTGGGGACCTGAAAGGCGATCGTGAACGCGGACATCGCCGCGCTGACCCCGAACAGGCTCGCCGCGACGATCTCGCGCGCGGGCCCGAGCACGCGCGAGAGGCCGGTGGCCAGCGAGAAGAACGCGGTGCTGCGGGCCAGGCGCCGTCCCTGGCCCCGATCCCCCACGCTACAGTCCCCCCGTGGCCAACATCGCGTCACAAGAAAAGCGGATCCACCGGGCGGAGCGCGAGCGGATGGAGAATCGCCGCCGCACCTCGCAGGTGAAGACCTGGTTCCGCAGGCTCGAGACCGCGGTGGCGTCCGGCGACGCCGCGCGGGCCGACGAGGAGCTCCGCGTCCTCGTCTCACGAATCGACAAGGCCGTCAAGAGCGGCGCGCTGCACCGCAACAGCGCGGCCCGCAAGAAGTCCCGCGCCGCCCGCATCCGGGCCTCGCTCGGCTCTTAACCCAACCTCCACACGCCCCTCACTCGTCTCAGTACGCTGCCTGGCGATGCGGGACTGGGAGCTCTCCCGTCGCGAGTTCGTCGAGCGAACGGCCTACGGCGCCGGCCTGGCGGGGGTCGCCGGGCTGCCGCTGGGCACGCTGCTGGCCGAGCAGGCGGAGGCGTCGCATCGCCGCAACCGCGTGCCGAGCCCGCGCAACCTGCCGATCGACCACTTCGTCGTGCTGATGATGGAGAACCGGTCCTTCGACCACTACTTCGGCTGGCTGTCGGGCCAAGCCGACGCCGTTCAGCGCCAGAGCTTCCCCAACCCCCAGGGGGAACGCGTCGAGACCCGCCATTTCTCGACACTCGGCTCCGGTGGCGTCGAGTACAAGGGCTGCGGCCACCCGGACCCGGGGCACGGCTGGGAGTCGGGCCGCAGGCAGCTCCAGGACGGCTTCCTCGCCCAGGGGTCCGGCAACGACGAGTACGCGCTGACCTACTTCAACCGCGACGAGCTCGGCTTCATCCACGCGGCCGCGCAGAACTACACGCTCTACGACCGCTTCTTCTGCTCGCTGCTGGCCTCGACCTGGCCGAACCGCTACTACAAGTGGTCGGCCCAGGCGGGAGGCCGCAAGAACAACGACCCGCCCGCGAGGGAGCGGGGCAACCAGTGGGAGACGATCTTCGACCGCGCGATCCCGCGAGGAGTGACCGCCCGCTACTACAACTCCGACCTGCCCTTCTCGGCGGTCTGGGGCCCGCGGGGCGCTGCGTGGACCAACCCGACCGAGCGCTATTTCGAGGACTGCGCCTCGGGCAACCTGCCGAACATCACCTTCATCGACCCGCCCTTCCGCGACGGCGGCGGCGGCGACGGGCTGTCGGCCGACGAGCATCCGCTGGGAGACGTGAGGCTGGGTCAGGCATTCATGGCGGACGCGGTCAATGCCTTCGTCCGCTCGCCGCACTACCGCCGCGGCGTGATGTTCGTCGTCTACGACGAGTGGGGCGGTTTCTTCGACCACGTGCGCCCGCCGCGCGTGCCCGACGCCCGGGCGTCGCGCGACCTGAACGAGGACTTCGGCCAGATGGGCTTCCGCATCCCCGCCGTCGCGATCTCGCCCTTCACGCGCGGGCGTGGTGGCCCGAACCGCTTCAGGGTGGACCACGGGACTTACGGCTTCGAGTCGATGCTCAAGCTGATCTCTCACCGCTTCGG
>DATACN010000069.1:0-2777 GCA_036258995.1 Thermoleophilaceae bacterium
CGTCGAGGCCTCGTCGACCCGGGCCCCGCTGGCCCGCGTGCGGGTGCGGCTGCCCGGCGGGGAGATCGGCAGCGGCAGCTTCACGGGCGACGGGCCGGTCGACGCGTTCTTCAGCGCCCTCAACGCCGCGGTCGGCCGCGACGCGCGCTTGAAGGAGTACCACGTGAGCGCCGTCACCGGCGGGCGCGACGCGCTCGGCGAGGTCACGGTGCTGCTCGAGCTCGACGGCCGGCTCGCCTCCGGAGTCGGCTACTCGACCGACATCCTCGAGGCCTCGGGCAAGGCCTACCTGCGGGCGCTGTCCAACGTCCTGGCCGACTCGGCGGCGGCCGAGGCCGAGCACCACCTGGAGCAGGAGGCCAAGAAGACACCCACGCCGTGAGCGCCGGCTTCACCTGGCGCGACGGCGAGAGGCTGATCCGGTTCGGCCCCGGCGTGTCCGGGGAGGCGGCGCGCCTGGTGGAGGAGGCGGGATTCCGCGGGTACGCACTCCTCTCGACGGAGCGTGCGCTGGCACGCCCGCCGCCGGGCCTTGGCGAGGGAGCGGCGGAGGTGCTCGAGGTGCCCTACGGCAGGGTGGACGAGGTCTCGGCCGAGCTGTTCGACGCCGCCGGGGGTCGCTCGCTCGTCGCGCTGGGCGGCGGCCGTGTGATCGACGTGGCGAAGGCACTGGCAGGCTCCCGTGATGGCGGCCGCTGCGCCGCGATCCCGACGACGCTCTCGGGAGCACCGATGACGCCGTTTCACCGCACGCCGGCGGGCGTGGGTGGGGCGCGCCGGGTGCGCCCGGCCCTCGTGGTCGCGGACCCCGAGCTGATGACCTCGCAGCCGCCGCGGATGATGGCGGGCAGCGCGATGAATGCGCTCGCGCACGCAATGGAGTCGCTCTACACGCCGCTCGCGAATCCCGTCTCGGAGCTGGCTGCGCTGCGGGCAGCGTCGCTGATCGCCCTGGGGCTGCCCGTGGCGGCGTCCCGGAGCGAGGACCTGGGGCTCGCGTCGATCCTTGCGGGCTACGCCGTGGGCTCGACCGGCCTCGCGCTCCACCACGCGGTCTGCCAGACGATCGTGCGCGTCGCCGGGACACCGCACGCCGAGACGAACGCGGTGATGCTTCCGCACTTCGCGCGACTGATGGCCGACCGCGCGCCGCGTGAGCTAGGTGCCCTCGCGCGGGCCCTTGGCGACCCGGCCGGCGACCCGGCGAGCGCGGCCGGCCCGATCTCCGAGCTCGCCGCCCGATCGGGCCACACCCGCCTGTCGACGCTGGGCGTGACCGAGGAGCAACTGCCGCAGATCGCGGATGCCGCTCAGGGTCACCATGGCATCGGGCTGACTCCGCAGCCGCCGGACCGCGACGAGCTGCTGCGGGTGCTGCGCGACGCGCTCTAGCCGGCCGCGGCGCTCGAGCCGGCCAGCTTCTGCTGCTGGCGCTCGGGCGTGATGCGCACCACGTTCCAGGCCAGGCCGAGCCGCTGCATCGCGCGTATCACGAGCCCCGTCACGTCGATCTCCCACCAGCGCAGGCCGTGGATTGCGGAGCGCGGGAAGGCGTGGTGGTTGTGGTGCCACGACTCCCCGAGCGAGGGCAGCGCGAGCCACAGGACGTTCGTCGACTCGTCTTCGGTCTCGAAGCGGCGGCGTCCGAAGAAGTGGCAGATCGAGTTGATGCTCCAGGTCACGTGGTGGACCAGGAAGATGCGCACCAGGCCGCCCCAGAGCAGCGCGGTCAGCGCGCCGGCCAGCTCACCGGTGATCAGGTAGCCGAGCCCGAACGGGAGCAGCAGGCTCACCCCAACGAGCGGGATGAAGTTGCGGCTGATGAGTCGCATCCCGCGGTCCTCGAGCAGGTCGGGCGCGAACCGCTTGGCCTCGGCGCCCGAGTGGTGAACGAACAGCCAGCCAACGTGGGCGTGGAAGAGCCCGCGCAGTCCCGCGAGCCAGCCCTCGCCGTGCCCGACGTGGGGGCTATGAGGATCGCCCTCCTCGTCGGTGTACGCGTGATGCTTGCGGTGGTCGGAGACCCACGAGATCACGTCGCCCTGCACGGCCATGGACCCGAGGACCGCCAGCGCGTACTTGACCGGCCGGTAGGTCTCGAAGGACCGGTGGGTAAGCATCCGGTGGAAGCCGACGGTCACCCCGAGGGCGGTTGCGAGATAGATGCCGGCGAAGATCGCGAGGTCGGTCCAGCCGAGGACCTGGTTCCACAGCAGCGGGATCGCCGCCAGGAAGGCCATGAAGGGCAGGATCACTGCTCCGATGTTCACGTTGCGGTGCGCTCGACTCATGATCTGAACGGTACCCAGCGAAACACGAGGTACTCTGCGCCGAACACCACGACCTGAAGGCCAATTCTTGTAGCTTTCGGCGAAATGACCGCCGAGCTGGCCGACCGCCCCTGGGAATTGCTCCCTCCTGAGGTGGCCCGGATCATGCGCCCCGAGCTGCCCGGGCTCGCGGACGAGATCATCGCGGCGATCGGCCGCGCGGTTCCGGACTACGCGCGACCGCTCGAAGGCCCCTTCGGCGAGGGACTGCGCGTCGGGGTCATGGAGGCCCTCCGCCAGTTCGTCGAGATGGTCGAGGACCCGCACGCCGGGCGCGAGGCGGGCCGGGAGGTGTACGTGAACCTCGGCCGGGGAGAGATGCGAGCCGGCCGCCGCCTCGACGCGCTGCTCGCCGCCTACCGGCTGGGAGCCCGGGTCGCGTGGCGGCGGCTCGCCGCGACGGGCGAGCGCGCCGGCCTGGAGCCGCAGACGCTCTATCTGCTGGCC
>DATACN010000070.1:0-3228 GCA_036258995.1 Thermoleophilaceae bacterium
CATCGGGATCGGCGGCGGCGGCGACGTCGTCGGCGCGCTGGCGACCGCGGAGGCCTGCCGGCTCTACCACGGCGCGGAGCCGGTCCTTGGCGGGACCTCCTGGGAGCGCCGGGTGGTGGACCCCGAGCCGGGCCCGCGTTCGGCTTCGGAGATCGAGGGCGCCCGCGAGCTGGCGCCTGCGGTTCTCGCGGCGAACGCAGAGACCCGTGTCGCCGCCAGCGAAGTGGTCTTCGCCGAGTCGCGCATGGCCGGCTTCCTGGCGGAGGAGACCGTGCTGGTCGACGTAAACGCGGGCCCGGCGACGATCGCCGATGGCCTGCGCGCCGCCGTCGCCGCACTGGGATGCGACCTGGTCGTGTTCGTGGACGTCGGCGGCGACGCCCTGGGCCATGGCGACGAGCCGGGGCTCGCGAGCCCGCTCTGCGACGCCGTGATGCTGGCGGCCGGCGAACGACTCGCCGGGGGCGGGGTGCCGGTGCTCGGGGCGGTGTTCGGCGCGGGCTGTGACGGCGAGCTCACCCCCGCGGAGGTGCTCGACCGGCTCGGCGAGGTGGCCGCGGCCGGCGGGCTCGCCGGCGTCCGCGGCCTCACCCCGCCGGTCGTCGAGCGGCTCGACGCCGCGGTCGAGGTCGTGCCGACGGAGGCCAGCGCCCAGGCGCTGCGCTGCTTTCGCGGCGAGACCGGTACCGCGCCGATTCGAGGAGGCAGGCGCAGCGTGGAGCTGACGCCCGTCGGCGCGCTCACCTTCTACTTCGACGTCCCTGCCGCGATCGGGTCGGCGGCCCGGCTGGCGCGCGCGGTGCGCGACGCGCCGGACCTCGAGGCCGCCAACGACCTGCTTCACGATATGGGGGTCGAGCGCACCGAGCTCGACTACGAGCGCTCTATGTGAGCGAGCCCACACACGCCGTGGCCCGCGCGGGGCACTGTCCAGGTGTGATCAAGGCGCTACGGGACGGAACCCTCATCCTGATCCGGCCGATCCGGTACGACGACAAGTGGCTGCTCGAGGCCGAGCTCGAGAGCCTGTCCGAGACCAGCGTCCAGCGCCGCTTCCTGGCACCCAAGCCGCGCTACACGCGCTCCGAGCTGCGCTACCTGACCGAGGTGGACGGCTGGAACCACATGGCCCTCGTCGCAGAGTCGCCCATTCGGTTCGGCCGCCGCATCCTCGGCGTCGCCCGCTACGTGCGCGACCGCGAGGACCCGCGGAAGGCCGAGGTGGCGATCGAGGTCGTCGACGACTTCCAGGGCCGCGGGCTCGGCACCTTGCTGGTCGAGGCGCTCGGCCGCCGCGCCCGGATGCGCGGCATCACCCGCTTCACCGCCACCATGGCGAGCGCCAACATCCCCGCACAGCGCCTGTTCCGCCGGCTCACCGGCCAGACCGCCGTACAGCACCTCGGCTCGGGAGCCTCCGAGCTCGAAGGCGAACTGGCCGCCTGACCCTGCCAGAATCCGCCCATCCCAGGGAGGCGGATCAGACTCGCCGCGGTCGTCGGTGCGCTCGCGCTGGGGGCGCTCCCGCCGGCTGAAGCCGCGTCGCAGGAGCGGGAGTTCCTCGACGTGCGGATCTTCACCAAGGTCGGAAGGCCCGGCCAGCCCGAGCCGGTGGCGATCGGCCCCGACGGCCGGGTGTACGTCGGCACCAACCAGCAGCAGCGCGGCGATGCGCGAGCCCCGTCGAGGATCTTCAGGTTCGACCGGATCGGGCGCCCCGCCGGCGACTTCGAGCTGCGGGGGCAGAACCTCGAGGAGGACCACGGCATCCAGGGCCTGGCCTTCGACGGCCGCGGCCTGCTGTACGTGCTCGACCGCGCCGCCAGGGACCGGGTCGTTGTGCTGAACCCGCGCACGGGCGCCCAGCGCGACTACGCGGAGTTTCCCGACGTGCCGAGCTGTGGCACGGCGGGGCGCACGACCGACTGCTCGGCATCGACGGTGGACCGCGGCGCAGCTCCGAACTTCGGGGCCTTCGCGCCGGACGGCACCCTCTACGTCACCGACATCGAGCAGGCGCTGATATGGCGAGTGCCCCCAGGCGGAGGCCGCGCGCAGGTGTGGTTCACCGACCGGCGGCTCGAGAGCCCCTTCGGCCCGAACGGCATCCAGCTCATGGGCGACCGGCGCACGCTGATGTTCGCGGTGACCGGGACCAACCCGTCGGCCGGCGGCGCGCCCGGCTCCGGCGCCCTCTACAAGCTGCCGATCGCCGCGGGCGGCGGCCCGGGAGAGCTCCAGGAGCACTGGCGCAGCCGCCCGCTCGACGGGCCCGACGGCTTCGCGCTGGCCCGTTCGGGGCGGGCATACCTGGCGCTTGCGGGATCGAGCCAGCTCGTGGTGATCACGCCGGAGGGCGATGAGCAGGCCCGCGTGCCGGCCTCGCAGCTCGAAAACGACCGCAGGGACGTCCCGTTCGACGGGCCGGCGAGCGTGGCATTCCTCGGCCGGAGCGCGCTGGTCTCGAACCAGTCCTTCCCGCGCGGGGAGCAGGCGAACTGGGCGGTCTTCGACGTCTTCACCGGCGAGGACGGGCTCCCGCTCTACAGGCCGCTGATCGGCCGGGCCCGCCTCAGGCTGGTGCTGAGCGGTCGCCGCGGCCGGCGCTGCTTTCACGGCCGCATCAGGGCCACGGTCCGCGGTCCCGAGCGGCGGCTCGCGGCGCGCGCCGAGTTCCGCCGAGGTGGGCGGCGCGTAGCCCGAGACGCACGGCGGCCTCTCTCGAAGATCGTCGACAACGGCCGGCACGCGGGCCGAAGCCATACCCACGTCGCGCGCGTGCGCGTCCGCTACTCCGGCGGCGGGCTCGCAGTGCTGAAGAAGCGCTACCGCGTCTGCGCTAGCCGACCGTCCAGGTCTCGCCCGAGTGCAGCAGGCGCTCGAGCTCGGCCTCGCCGACCTTGGAGCGCGCGTCCTCGAGCTCGCCGGCGAGGTCGTGCCCGTACACCGGCCGCTTGACCGAGCGGAACACGCCGATCGGCGTGGGACCGGTGGGGCGCTGCGCCAGCTGGGCCAGCTCGAACGCCAGGCCGGGGTCCTCGCGCTCGGCGTCGTGCACGACCAGGGCGTCCTCGCCCACGTCGGCCACGTCGGCCAGCTCGAGGCGGCCCAGGCCACCGCGCACCACCCCGCGCTCGCCCTCGGGGCCGAAGCGGATCGGCTTGCCGTGCTCGAGCCGGATCTGGTTGTGCTCCTTCTCGCCCTTGGCGCGCACGGCGTCGAAGGCGC
>DATACN010000071.1:0-9699 GCA_036258995.1 Thermoleophilaceae bacterium
GACGACCCCCCTCGCGGCCGCCCTCGAGAGCGTCGGAGACCGCTGGACGCTGCTGCTCGTGGAGGCGCTGCTCGAGGGTCCGCGCCGCTTCGGGGACCTGGAGTCCGGTCTGGAGGGAATCGCGCCGAACGTGCTCTCACAGCGCCTCAGGCGCCTCGAAGGAGAGAGGCTGGTGCTGGCCCAGCCCTACTCCGAGCGACCACGCCGGTTCGTATACGAGCTGACCGCGGCAGGCCGCGAGCTAGCCGGGGCCCTGCGGCTGCTGGCCGACTGGGGCGCCCGCCACCGCGAGAGCGGTGAGCTGCCGAGGCACGCGGCCTGCGGGACCCCGGTCGAGGCCCGCTGGTGGTGCCCGACCTGCGAGCAGGCGGTCGAGGTCGGCGAGGCGGGCGACCTCCACTACGCCTGAGGCGCCAAGGAGCGGGGTTTCCCCCTGCTAGCTGCTAACTTCGGCCGTTCTGGAGGATCGTTCCACCACACGCGTACTCGAGCCGGAGGCGCGGCAGTCGCGGGGTGGGCCGCCCTACGGTCCCCGTGGTCCCGGAGGGCGCGAGCCCGAGTCCGTCTACCGCCGTCGCCGGCTCGTCGCGGGCGGCGTCGCCGCGGGCGTCCTGCTGCTCTTGATCGTCGTGATCGCCTCCGCCGGGGGCGGCGACGACGACGAGAACCGGCCGCCCGCCGACCTGGGCGTCCCGACCACGCCCGACAACCTCGGACGCAACCGGGACCGTGACCGCGAGCGCACCGACACGAGCGAGGCCGACGCCGCGCCGGCGCCCGTCACGCCCGCACCGGCCACGCCGGTGGCCCCCGCGCCTTCGGGAGGCGCCGCCCCGGCCCCGGCCCCTCCACCTGGCGGCACGACCGGCGGCGGCACCGCCGGCGGCCAGCCTCAAGGGCCGCCGGAGGGCAGCTCGGGCGGCGGAGCGGTCCCTCCGGAGTAGACCGCTCGCGGGCCTAGTACTCCGGCCGGCGGCGCAATCGCTTCGTCTCCGAGCGCTTGCGCTTCGACTCCAGGCGTCGCCGGCGCGCGGCCTGCGTCGGCTTGGTGGCGCGCCGGGGGCGCTGCACGCTGAGGGCCGACGACAGGCGGGAGCGGAGCCGCTCCAGCGCCAGCTCGCGGTTGCGCGCCTGGGAGCGGGTGTCCTGCGCGGAGGCGCGGACGACGGGGCCGCAGCGGGCGCTGATCCTTCGCTTCTGCTCCTCGTCGAGCGAGCGCGAGGCGGCCACGTCGAAGACCGCCTCGACCCGGGAGGCGGTCACGTTCGCGTGCTGGCCGCCGGGGCCGGAGGACCGGCTCGCGCGGAGATCGACCTCGGCCAGCGGGATCGCGACGCCGCGGGCGACCTGCATCGGGTCCTCCATGCAGCCCGGCTAGCGGCGGATCAGCGAGGCGAGGCGCGACCTGCCGGGGCGCCGGCGCTCGCGCGGGCGGTCCCGGCGTTGCGAGCGGTACTCGGCGATCGTCAGCTCCGGAGGGATGTCGCACTCGAGCGGCTGGAAGCTGTGCTCTCTGACGGTGCGTGTGGCGGCGGTCATCCGGTCACTCCCCGTATCCCCTCGTCAAATGGTTCCCTATGTGCGCCTTTTCCAACCATCACAACCTTCGCCGCGGCTGCGGCTCATCCTGCGAGTCCCGCTCCTCCTGCGCGGGCCGTTTGTGAGACTCCCACAGGGTGCGGACGGCGGTTGTCGGCCACGTGGAATGGATCGAGTTCGCGCGCGTGGAGCGCGTGCCGGTCGCGGGCGAGATCGTCCACGCGAGCGAGACCTGGGAGGAGCCCGGCGGGGGTGGCGCGGTGGCCGCCGTGCAGCTCGCCAAGCTGGCGGGTGAGTGCACGCTCTTCACGGCGCTCGCCGACGAGGAGCTGGGGCACCGCGCCCAGGCCGAGCTGGAGGCCCGGGGCGTGAGGGTGGAGGCCGCCTTCCGGGCCGAGCGCCAACGGCGCGGGTTCGTGTACGTGGACGCGGCAGGCGAGCGAACGATCACCGTGATCGGCGACCGCCTGGGCGCGCACCGCGACGACCCGCTCGATTGGAGCCTGCTCGAAGGAACCGAAGCCGTCTACGCGACGGCCGGCGACCCGGGCGCGATCCGCGCGGCGAGGGCGGCACGCGCGCTGGTGGGCACGGCGCGCGACCTGGCGACGCTGAAGCGGGCCGCGGTGGAGCTCGATGCGCTGGTGTCGAGTGGAGCCGACGCCGGCGAGCGCTACCAGCGCGGCAGTCTCGATCCTGAGCCGCGGCTCGTGATCCGCACCGCCGGCGCGGCGGGCGGCCACTGGGAGGCGCGCGAGGGAACCACCGGGTCCTGGGAGGCGACCCCCCTTCCCGGGCCGGTCGGCGACGCCTATGGCGCGGGCGACAGCTTCGCGGCCGGCTTCACCTACGGGCTGGGCGCAGGGCTCGGAGTCGCCGAGGCGCTCGACCTGGGCGCCCGCTGCGGCGCGGCCTGCATGACCGGGCGCGGGCCCTACGCGGGCCAGCTGACCGCGGCCGACCTCTAGCTAGTGGTCGGCGACAGTGCCGTCCTCGGGCTCGAGCGGCAGGCCGGCCCTCGCCCAGGCGGCGAGCCCGCCCTCGAGGTTGTAGGCCTCGAAGCCCGACGCCCGAAAAGCCTGGGTGGCCATGGCCGAGCGGCTGCCGACGCGGCAGTAGAAGAGCACGGGCCGATCGCGATCGAGCGACCCGGCCTCATCGGTCAGCCGGATGAGCTCCACGTGGCGCGCCCCCGCGATGTGGCCGGCCTCGTGCTCGTACGGCTCGCGCACGTCGACGAGCTGCACGGCGCCATCGCGGATCAGCTCCGCGGCGCGCTGCGGGGGGACGTCCTCTTGCAGGTCGGCCAAGGCACCCACGCCGCCTGAGGCTAGCGGCGCGCGCAAAGCGGGTACCGGTATGCCGTGCGGCGTTCGGTGCTCGTATCCGCAGCGGCCCTGTTGCTCCTGCCGGCGACGGCCGGCGCGCAGGTCGACCCCGTCTGCAGCGCCGACACCGAGGCCTCGGAGGTCGAGCAGAAGCCAGGGCCGCCGCTGCGGTTCGGCATCGGCCCGCTGCCGCAGGCCGGCCAGATCGGCGGCAACCCCGCGCCGGCCGTGCCCGAACAGCCGGATCGCACTCACGCCTTCCTCGGCGAACTGCGCCCGGCCGGCGGGCCCTTCGTGCTGCGCCTCAACCGCTTCTTCTGGTCCGATGGCGAGGAGGGCTTCCAGCGCTACCTCGGCCTGGCCAGGCGCTTCGCCCGCCGGGGGTACCTGGTGGAGCTCCAGGTTCGCTACCACCCGAGCCCGGAGCAGGAGGGGAACATCGCGGCCTGGGCCGAGCACGTGCGCCAGGTTGTTCGCCGCTTCGGCCCCATCAAGCGCGTGGTGGCGCTTCAGATCACCAACGAGGTGAACATCACCTTCTCGCCCGACTCCTCCGACGGCGCCTACGAGGGCGCCCGGCTCGCGCTGGTGGAGGGCGTCAAGGCGGCCCGGGACGAGGCCGCGAAGCTCGGCTACCGCCATCTGGCGGTCGGCTTCAACTGGGCCTACCGGACCGACCCGGCCAACGAGACGAGCTTCTGGCAGTCGCTGCGCGACCGCGGCGGGCCGGACTTCGTCCGCGCGGTGGAGTGGATCGGCCTCGATGCCTACCCGGGCACGGTGTTCCCGCCCGCCGAGAGCGAGGGCGGAGAGCGCGACGGCATGGTCAACGCGATGAGCGCGCTGCGCTGCTATGCGCGTATCCCCGGCATCCCCGAGTCCGTCCCGATGAAGATCGAGGAGAACGGCTGGCCCACCCAGCCGCCCGGCCGCAGCTACGAGAAGCAGGCCCGCGTGCTGGAGCTGATGGTGCGGGCGGCGCACGACTTCCGCGGCACCTACAACGTGACGGACTACCGCTGGTTCAACCTGCGCGACGGCGACACCGCCTCGCCGCTTCTGTTCCAGCACTTCGGCCTGCTCGAGAGCGACTACGACAAGAAGCCGGCGTTCGACGTCTACCGGCGGCTGGTCGGCGAGCTGAGCGTGCGCTCGGCCGGCCGCGCCCGGCTTCGATTGCGCCTGAGGGCCCGTCGCGCGCGCGTCCGCCGTGGCGGCCGGGCGTGCGTCCGCGGACCGGTGCGCGTCGCCGTCGTCGGGCCGGACGCCGGCCGCGCGGTCGCGGCGACGTTCTTCGAGGGGCGCCGCCGGGCCGTGCGCGACGGTCGGCGGCCGCTTCGCGCGGTGGTCGGCCGCCGCCGGCACCGCGGCCGCAGCCACGTGCACCGGGTGCGCGTGCTGGTACGACTGAGCGACGGCCGCCTGGTGAGGCTGGCCGCCCGCTACCGGGCCTGCGCGGACGCTCCGCGGCGCCGCTGAGCCGGGGTAGAGTCGGGCTGCCGATGGCCGGCGCGCGCTGGAACCTCGAGGGACGGACCGTCCTGATCACGGGCGCCGCGAGAGGGATCGGAGCCGAGAGCGCGCGGCGGCTCGCCGCCCGCGGCGCGAACGTGTCGCTCGTGGGGCTCGAGCCGCAGGCGCTGCAACGCGTGGCGGCGCAATGCGGGCCGCGAGCCGCCTGGCACGAGGCCGACGTGCGCGATGCGCTGGAGCTCGAGGCCGCGGTCGAGGCGACGGCCGGGCGCTTCGGCGGAATCGACGCCGTGATCGCCAACGCGGGCATCGGGCCGATGGGCACCGTCCGCTCGATCGACCCGGCGGCGTTCGAGGCGACGATCGACGTGAACCTGCTCGGAGCCTGGCGCACGATCAGGGCCTGCCTGCCACAGCTGATCGAGCGGCGCGGCTACGTGCTGGTGGTGGCGTCCGGCTCGGCCGCGACCCACGTTCCCGGCATGGCGGCGTACGCGGCCAGCAAGGCCGGCGTCGAGGCGCTGGCGAACTGCCTGCGCGAGGAGGTCAGGCACCTCGGTGTCGACGTCGGCTGCGCCTACTTCCTGTTCGTCGACACCGATCTCGTGGCGGCCGCCGACTCCCACCCGGCGTTGGGCGCCATGGCCGACCGCAGGCCACCGCTCATCCGCAAGAAGCACTCGGTCGGGAAGGTGGCCGAGGCCGTGGCCCGCGGCCTCGAGGAGCGGCGAACCTGGATCGTCGTTCCCGGCTGGTTCCGGGCGGTCCTGCTGCTGCGCGGCCCGCTCCAGCGCTTCGCCCGCTCGCCCCGCGACGCCGCGAGCGACCTCGACGCGCGCTTCCAGGAGGACATCGCGAACAGGGGGGCGGAGGGCGCGTCCGCCCCGGTGGGCCCGGGAGGCCGCGCCGCGACCGAGCGCGCCGCGAACCGCCTCTAGCCGTCAGCTCTCGTCGTCGTCCCCGCCGGAGTCGTCGCCGCCGGAGGACTCGCCGTCGCCGGAGGACTCGCCGTCGTCCCCGCCGGAGGACTCGCTGCCGGATTCCTCGGATCCGCCGCCCGACTCGCCTGCGCCGGAGGACTCGCCACCGGACTCCTCGCCTGACGATCCACCGTCGTCGCCGGACTCGTCGCTCGACGAATCGCCGCTCGACGAGTCGTCGTCATCGTCGTCGCCGGACTCACCCTCCTGGGCTTCCTGCGCGACGTCGGAGACGTCGTCGGGCGATGCCTTGTCCATCCGGGTCTGAGGCGTATCGGGATCCGTCGGCCCACCTGGAATCGGTTCGCCCTTGTACTCCTTGGGATCGTCGACGTCGTCGCCCTCGATCTCGACCGAGCCGTCTTCGCGGTGGCGCAACGCCGAGGGCCCCAGCTGCTGCTCCGGCCCCTCGTGGTAGCCGTGCTCGCCCTCGGGGCCGCCGAACGTCTCGTACTTGGCCTTGCCCTCGGGCCAGTCCTCGAGCTTGTCGGGCGGGTCCTCCTCGAGCTCCTTGACTTCCTGCTTGGCCTCTTCGTACTCGTCTTCGACCTCTTCGGCCTTGGCCGCAGCGTCGTCACCGCTTGCCCCGTCGCCGCCGTCGCCGTCGCCGCCGGAGTCGCCCTCCTGCTCGCCTCCGTCCTGGCCCTGCTCCTCCTGCTCCTCCTGGGCCTCGTCCTGCTCCTGCTCTGCGCGCTCTTCGGTCCGCTCTTCGGTCATCCCGCCTCCTTCTGGATCCCCCCTGTCCTACCCGAAATTGCGGCCGGGCATGCGGCTATCGTCACGTACGTGCCCAAGCGAGATCCCCGCATGATCCCCCTCGGCTACGGCAAGTTCGCACGGGCAGACCGCGTGTTCGCGCTGGTCCCTCTCGAGGGCCCCGAGCGCCGCGACGGCGCGCGTACATACGTGCACGTGGACGGGCTCAGCGAGCCCATCGTCGCCTCGCGCTCGGAGCGCGCCATCCTCGCCGACGTGGAGACCGCTCTGGCCGAGGCGGCCGGTGTGCCTCGCCGCCGCCGCACCGCGGCCGGCCAGGAGAGCCTGCTCTAGAGGTCCTCGACCTCCTTCAGGACCTTCGCGACCGACTCCTTGGCGTCGCCGAACAGCAGCGCGGTGTTGTCGGCGTAGAAGAGCGGGTTGTCGATGCCGGCGAAGCCCGGGTTCATCGAACGCTTGAGGACGATCACCGAGCCCGTCTTGTCGACCTCGATGATGGGCATGCCGGCCTCGGGGTTGACGGTGTCGTTGGCGCCGATCACGAGCGCGACGTCGGTCTGCGGCAGCTCGGGGTTGATCTCGTCCATCTCCTTGAGCTGCTCGTAGGGCACGTCGGCCTCGGCCAGCAGCACGTTCATGTGGCCGGGCATGCGGCCGGCCACCGGGTGGATCGCATAGCTCACCTCGACGCCCCGCTTCTCGAGCTCGCTGGCCAGGTCGCGCACGGTGTGCTGTGCCTGGGCGACCGCCATCCCGTAGCCGGGCGTGACCACGACGCGGCTCGCGTAGGCGAGCTGGATGGCCACGTCCGAGGGGTCCGTGGAGCGCACCGACTTGCCCTCCGCGTCGGCAGCGGCGACCGCCACGCCGCCGAAGCCTCCCGCCACGATGTTGGCGATGGAGCGGTTCATGGCCTCGGCCATCAGGTTGGTGAGGATCGAGCCCGACGCTCCCACCAGCGTGCCGCCCACGATCAATGCGACGTTGTCGAGCGCCATTCCCGCCGCGGCGGCGGACAGGCCGGTGAAGGCGTTGAGCAGCGAGATGACCACCGGCATGTCGGCGCCGCCGATCGGCAGCACGAACATGTTGCCGAGGACCGCGGCGGTCACGAGGATGAGGATGAACAGGGCCTCCGACTCCGACCCAGTGGCTATCGCCACCGCGCAGCCGACCGCCACCAGCAACAGCGCGCCGTTGACGAACTGCTGACCGGGCAGCTGGATCGGCCGCCCCGGGATGAGCTCCTGCAGCTTGCCGAAGGCGATGTTCGAGCCCCAAAAGGAGATCGAGCCGATGATGGCCGCGAACAGGATCGGGATGATCGTCTCCGTCGGCAGGTCGCCGCCCGCCTCGCGGAACTCCGCCCAGGAGATCAGCGCCACCGCCCCGCCGCCGACACCGTTGAACAGCGCCACCATCTGCGGCATCGCCGTCATCTTCACGTTGCGGGCCGCAGGGATCCCGACCGCTGTCCCCACCACGATGCCCAGCGCGATCAGGCCGTAGTCGCCGACCTCCTCGATCAGCAGCGTGGCGATCACCGCGAACGCCATTCCGACCGCCGCCACGACGTTCCCCCGCCGCGCCGTGCGCGGGTGGTTCAGCAGCCGCAGGCCATAGATGAAGCAGATGAAGGCCGCGATGTAGAGGACCTGGATGAAGTCGGGGTCCTGGAGGAAGGTCGCGAGATACATCAGTCGCGCTTCCTGAACATCTCGAGCATCCGGTCGGTGACGAGGAAGCCACCGACGATGTTGATGGTGCCGAAGGCGATCGCGATCACGAGGATCAGCTCGTTGAGGAAACCGCCGGCGGCGCCGATCAGCAGCAGGCCGCCGAGCAGCACGATCCCGTGGATCGCGTTGGTGGCCGACATCAGCGGCGTGTGCAGCGTGTTCGGCACCTTCGAGATCACCTCGAAGCCGACGAAGGCAGCCAGCACCAGGATGGTGAGCTCCGTCAGGAGATCCATTACGCCGCCGCCCCCGCCGCCTCGCGCGCGCCCTCGTGCACGATCTCGCCGTCGCGGGTGATGCACGCTCCCGAGATCACCTCGTCGTCGTAGTCGAGCTTCAGCTCGCCCTCCTGGACCATCGCGCCGAGCAGCGACTGGATGTTGCGCGCGTACAGGGCCGAGGCGTGGTCGGGCATCGTGCTCGGCAGGCCGAGCGGTCCCGCGATCGTCACGTCGTGCTCGACCTTGGTCTGGCCGGGCTCGGTCAGCTCGCAGTTGCCGCCGGTCTCGGCCGCCAGGTCCACGATCACCGAGCCCGGGCTCATCTTGCGGACGGCGTCCTCGATGATCAGGAGCGGCGCCGGGCGGCCCGGCACGGCGGCCGTGGAGATGACCGCGTCGACCTTGCCGATCTCCTCCGCCAGCAGCTCGCGCTGGCGCTGCTGCTCCTCCTCGGTGAGCTGGCGGGCGTAGCCGCCGGCGGCCTCGGCGTCGTCGAGGCCCATGTCGAGCTCGAGGAAGCGGGCGCCCAGCGACTCGATCTGCTCCTTCACCGCCGAGCGCACGTCGAACGCCTGGACCTGGGCGCCGAGCCGCTTGGCCGTGGCGATCGCCTGGAGCCCCGCCACGCCCGCGCCCAGCACCAGCACCTTGGCCGGCCGAACGGTCCCGGCCGCCGTCGTGAGCATGGGAAAGAACCGGGGCAGGGTCTCCGCGGCGATCAAGGCGGCGCGGTACCCCGCCACGGTCGCCTGGGACGACAGCGCGTCCATGGACTGCGCCCGCGTGATGCGCGGGATGGCCTCCATGGCGAAGGCCACCACCCCGGCGTCGGCCAGGGCGCGCACCGTGTCGGGCGAGGTGAGCGGCTGGAGGAAGCCGATCAGCACCTGCCCTCGGTCGAGCCGGCCGACCTCGTCCTCGCCGGGAGGCGCAACCTTGGCCACGACCTGGCCCGACCAGCCGTCGCCGACGCTCGCGCCGGCCTGCTCGTACCCGGCGTCGGGGTGGTGGGCGGCATCGCCCGCGCCGCTCTCGACCACGACCTCGACGCCGTCCTTCGAGAGGCGCTGGACGACCTCGGGCACGAGGGCCACCCGTCGCTCCCCTGGAGCGCTTTCCTTCGGAACTGAGACCTTCATGGAGGGGTCCCCCTGAGGAGGGGGCGGAACCCTACCTGAGCCGCCGCCTGCCTGGCTAGACTGGGCTCAGGCTCGTTTGGCTGACAAGACCGTCGAGAAGAGAGACCGCGTAGTCGTCCGCTTTGCGGGCGATTCCGGCGATGGGATGCAGCTCACGGGCAGCCGCTTCACCGACGCGACGGCCATGGTGGGCAACGACCTGGCCACGCTGCCCGACTTCCCGGCCGAGATCCGCGCCCCGGCCGGCACCCCGCACGGCGTCTCCGCCTTCCAGATCCATTTCGCCTCGCGCGACATCCTCACCCCGGGCGACCACCCCAACGTCCTCGTCGCCATGAATCCCGCGGCCCTGATCACCAACGTCGGCACGCTCGAGAAGGGCGGCACGGTGATCGTCAACGAGGACGGCTTCTCCGAGCACAACCTGAGAAAGGCCGGCTACGAGTCGAACCCGCTCGAGGACGGCTCGCTCGACTCCTACACGGTCTTCCGGATCCCCATGACCACCCTGACGGTCGGGGCCACCGAGGACGTCAAGGGGATCATGCCCAAGGACGCGCAGC
>DATACN010000072.1:0-7010 GCA_036258995.1 Thermoleophilaceae bacterium
TCCCCGGCGACATCGGCCGCGACTACGCGGGCGTCTCCGGCGACAGCAACCCGATCCACATGCACGCGCTCACAGCGCGCCTCTTCGGCATGCCGCGCCCGATCGCGCACGGGATGTGGGTCAAGGCGCGCTGCCTGGCCGCGCTCGAGGGTCACCTGCCCGACGCCTTCGAGGTGGACGTGAGCTTCAAGCTGCCGGTGTTCATCCCAGGCAAGGTCAGCTTCGCCTCCTGGACAGAGGAGGGCGCGCGCATGTTCGCGCTGCACGACGGACGCAACGAGAAACCGCATCTAAGCGGGGAGGTGAGGCCTGCGTGATTTCTCCCGACAAGGCCGTGAAGGCCGGAGAGGTCCTGATCAAGGCGGGCGTTCTGAGGATCGAGCGCCCCGACACGGCGGTCAAGTCAGCACTCAAGCTGCTCGACTGGGGGATGACCCCGGCGGCTGCGTTCCAGGTGTCGGCGGAGCGTTTCGGGGACGAGCCGGCCCTGATCGACGAGAAGGGAACCCTCACCTTCGACGAGGTTCACAAGCGCACGAACGCGCTGGCCAACGCCTTCCGCGAGGAGGGCATCGAACCGGACGACTCGGTGGCGATCATGTGCCGCGACCACCGCTGGTTCGTGGAGACGACCGTGGCCCTGTCGAAGCTGGGCGCCACGGCCCTGCTCTACAACACCGCGTTCGCCGGCCCGCAGCTCGAGGAGGTCACCGAGCGGGAGAAGCCGGCGGCGATCGTCTACGACGACGAGTTCTCCGAGTCCGTCGAGGGCGCGAAGGGCGACCGCAAGCTGTGGAAGGCGTGGCAGGACGATGACGGCTCCGGCGACGACACCATCGAGAAGCTGATCGAGCAGGGCGACGACTCCGACCTCGACTCGCCTGACAGCCCCGGCAAGATCACGCTGCTCACCTCGGGCAGCACCGGCACGCCCAAGGGGGCGAGCCGCAGCTCGCCCAACGCCATCGAGGCCGTTCTCGGCGTGCTCTCGCGCATCCCGCTGCACGCGCGCGAGCCCACGGTGTTCGGCGCGCCGCTATTCCACGCCTGGGGCTTTTTGCAGTTCAACCTCGGCCTGCTGCTGTCGTCGACGTACGTGCTTCGGCGCAAGTTCGACCCCGAGGCGACGCTCGCCGCGGTCGATGAGCACAAGGCCACCGCGCTCGTGATCGTGCCGGTGATGCTCCAGCGGATCCTCGAGCTCGACGAGGACGCGCGAAAGAAGTACGACACGGCTTCGCTCAGGGTCGTGGCCGCGAGCGGAGGCGCGATGCCAGGCGAGCTCGCGGAGAAGTGGATGGACGAGTTCGGCGACAACCTCTACAACCTCTACGGATCCACCGAGGTGGCCTGGGCCGCGATCGCGACGCCCGAGGACCTGCGCGCCGCTCCGGGGACCAGCGGCCCGCCGGCGCCGGGGACCACGATCAAGATCCTCGACGAGGACAAGAACGAGGTCGACAACGGTGAGAGCGGCGAGATCTTCGTCGCCAACGAAATGCTCTTCGAGGGCTACACCGGCGACGAGGAGGACGAGGAGATGGTGGACGGGCACATGACCACCGGCGACCTCGGCCACCTCGACGAGGAGGGCCGCCTGTTCGTGGAGGGCCGGTCCGACAACATGATCGTCTCGGGCGGCGAGAACGTCTATCCCGAGGAGGTCCAGGAGACGCTCGAGGAGCACCAGAACGTCTCGGAGGCGGCCGTGATCGGCGTCGAGGACGAGGAGTTCGGCGAGCGGCTGAAGGCCTTCGTCGTCAAGGAGGGCGACGTCTCCGAGGACGACCTCAAGTCGCACGTCAAGGAGAAGCTCGCCAAGTACAAGGTGCCGCGCGAGATCGAGTTCATCGACGAGCTGCCCCGCAAGCCGCAGGGCAAGGTCGACACGCAGGCGCTCGAGGAGCGCGAGGAGGAGGAGCAGGAGGGCGACGACTCCGGGGGCGACGACTCCGGCGACGGCGGCTCCGGCAATTCCGGCTCGGACGATTGACGCGTCCGGCGGCGAGGGCGCTCGCTGTGCTCGCGGCACTGGCGGTCGCCGGCTGCGGCACCGCCGAGCGCGAGCGCGACGCGGCCGCGGTGGTCGAGCGCTTCCACGCGGCGCTCGGGCAGGAGGACGGCCCGGCCGCCTGCGAAGAGCTCGGCGAGCAGACGCGATCCGAGCTCGAGAGCCGGGAGCAGGCGCCCTGCGAGGAGGCGATCCTCACGCTCGACCTGCCGAAGGGCGGCCGGCCCGTCAACGCCCGCGTGTATCAGACCTCGGCGGCCGTCGACCTGGCCGAGGGCGGGACCGACTTCCTTGACGAGAGCTCCCAGGGCTGGACCATCTCCGCCGCCGGATGCCAGCCCACGGCGCCGGAGCAGCCATACGACTGCGAGCTGAAGGGCTGACGGTGAAGGCCCTTTTCATCACGACGCTGCTGCTGATCGCCGTGGGGCTCGCCTACTTCATCGCGATCGGGCTGACCCACAACTGACGATGCGCACGTTCGTTCGTCACAACGGCCTGACCCTCGCCTTCCTGACGCTGTTCGTGCTGGCGGTCGTGTTCCAGGCCATCGCCGGCTGGAACATGGAAAACGAGGAGCGGGACGCCCACGGCGAGCCGACCCTGTCCTTCCTGCGCTACGTGACCTCATCCGACTTCGGCCAGGCGGTCATGGAGAACTGGCAGTCGGAGTACCTCCAGTTCACGCTCTTCATCCTGCTCACGGTCTGGCTGCTCCAGCGCGGCTCGCCGGAGTCGAAGGAGCTGGACAAGGCCGGCCGTGAGTCGGACAAGGACCAGCAGGTCGGCGAGCACGCCACCGAGGACTCGCCGCGCTGGGCGAAGGTCGGCGGCATCAGGCGCAGGCTTTACGAGAACTCGCTCCTGCTGGTGATGGGCGTGATCTGGATCGGAAGCTGGTTCGCCCAGTCGGTCACGGGACTCAGCGCGTACAACTCCGACCGCCTCTCCCATCAGCAGGACACGGTCACCTGGCCGAGCTACCTGACGAGCCCCGACTTCTGGGAGACGACCCTCCAGAACTGGCAGTCCGAGTTCCTGGCGGTCGCCTCGATGGCCATCTTGGCCGTTTACCTGCGCCAGCGCGGATCGCCCGAGTCCAAACCCGTGGGCGCGGCCCACGACGCCACCGGGGTCGAGGGCTAGCCCACTACGGGGATGGTCCGCTCGGCGGCCAGCTCGTCGAGCGTGCGCTGCATCGTGCCGGTGATCACCTCATAGCCCTCCTTCGGGCTGGGCTCCGGCCCCAGGCGATCGCCCAGGTCGATCGGCGGCAGGACCTGGATCGTGATCTTGGCCGGCAGCGGTATCCGGCCGGGAAGGTCGAGGATCGTCATGCCGAACGGCGGCGCGATCTGTGCCGGCAGCACCTTCAGCCGCAGCAGCCGGTCCAGCCTCAGCAGCGCGGCCAGCTCGCGACCCTGGCCGAGGAAGAGCGCGGTCTCCTGGCCTCCGATGGCCACGACGGGTACCAGGGGCACTTCGTGCTCCAGCGCCAGCTTCACGAAGCCGGTGCGGCCGGCGAAGTCGATGTCGCCCGACTCCCAGGAGGGACGGTAGGTCTCGTGGTCGCCGCCCGGATACACGAGCAGCGCGGCCCCGCGGTCGAGGGCCTTGCCCATGTTCTCGGGGGACGCCGGGACGGTGCCGTAGCGGGCGACCATCGTCCGGACCCCGGGGGTCTTGAACACCAGGTCGTGGGCGAGCTGGTGGAACGGGCGCATCGGCCCGAAACGCTCGTAGAACGCCTCGGAGAAGACGAAGGTGTCGGCGATCAGCGTGCCGCCGGAGTGGTTGCCGACCAGCAGGACAGGCCCGTCCTCCGGGATGTGCTCGAGGCCGCGGACCTCGGCGCGGAAGTAGTAGTCGTTCCAGAAGCTCAGGGCGGGCAGCGTGCGCCGGATGTAGACGGGGTCGCGGGCGTCGAACCAGTCGTCGGGCGGCCCGCCGTCGAGCACCCCGAGCACGTCGACGACGCTCGCCACGTCCTTCGCCGTGGCGCCGAGCATGCGCAGGTTGCCCTCGACCGGTCCCGGCGTCGCCCGCAGCAGCGTGTCGAGCAGTCCCCTTCCTGCCATGTCAGGTTCGTATACCCGGTCACGGCCCGGTCAGACGCCTAAGTCCGGACGGTGTCCGCACGTAGAGCTGCCAGGCGTGAAAGGCGTAGTAGGCGCGCCGGTCGCTGCGGATGCGGCGCACGTACCTGAGCACGGCGTTGACGTAGTCGAGCGACGGGTTGTAGGCGTAGAGGGCGCGCCGGTAGTCGCGCGGCGCTCCCGACGCGCGCAGGTAGTTCGCCGCGCCGAGGATGGCGTCGTGAGGGTCGCGGACGTCTCCGCCCATCCCGTAGGCGCGCCAGGTGGAGGGGATGAACTGCATGGGTCCCTGCGCCCCGGCCGTGCTCGAGTTGCGGATGCGGTTGAAGGCGGTCTCGACGAAGTTGACCGCCGCCAGCACCGGCCAGGCGACGCCGAAGCGGCGCTGGGCCTTCCGGTAGTAGCGAAGAAGCGTCGCGGCCGGGAGCGGCTCGGCGGTGCGGAAGCGCCTGCGGCGGGTGGGAGGGGTTAGGCGCTTGAGCGAGCGGCGGGCCGACAGGATGTCGCGCGCCTCAGCCGCCACCTCGCCACGAAGCCGCCGCAGGACCGATGCGGCAAGGCGGGGCCGTTCCGTGACGAACAGGTACAGACGCTGCTGATAGAGGGCGCGAAGCGTCACTTCAGGGGGCGTCGGCCCAGCCTTCGTCTCCGGGTCGGAGAGCCAGGAATCGATCGCTTCATCGAGGCTACGGCTCGCCCCGGCGAGGGTCCCCGCGAGCCCGGACGGGTCGCGTGGGAAGGCGGCGTCGGGCGCCGGAGCTCCGCCCGGTAGCCCGTCCGAAGCGGAGCTGTCGGCGCAGGAGGCGAGGGCCACCGCGAGCACGGCGAGCGCCGGAACCGCCGCCCGCCGGGCCGAGAGGGGCCGCTTCCCATGCACGTCGCCCGAGTCTAGGCGGGCAAAAAGGCTCAGGCCGCAGGGTTTTTAGCCGATGAAACCCCAGACAGGGAAGTCAGACGCCGCGTGCGCTGGGGGGCGCAGCGGCCGTGGCCATGGGTAATCGACCGAGGCATTCGCGACTTTACGGCACCCCGGGCAGGAATCCGAGGGGAGGCTCTTACGCGCGCGCGTGCGCGAGGACGGCCGCCCTCGCGGTCGCCATCCTGGCTCTGGCGGTGCTGTCCGGACCGGCGGCGGCCGCTCCAGGTGACATCTCCACGGTCGCCGGGAACGGGAGCAGCGGCTACTCCGGCGACGGGGGCCCGGCGACGTCGGCTGGGATGGGCACCCCTCTCGGGGCTGCGATGTCCGGCGGAGACCTGCTCGTCCCGGACTGGGGCAACCACACGGTTCGGCGCGTCGCCGCCGACGGAACCGTCTCCACGGTCGCGGGCACCGGATCCTTCGGCTACTCCGGCGACGGTGGCCCAGGCACGTCGGCCAGGCTCGCCTCGCCGACGGACGTCGTGGCCGACGCCGCGGGCAACGTCTACATCGCCGACTTCAACAACCACCGGATCCGCCGAGTCACCCCGGGCGGCGTGATCACGACGTTCGCCGGCACGGGCAGCTCGGGGTACACGGGCGACGGTGGCCCGGCCCTGCTCGCCCGTCTCGACGGCCCTATCGGCCTGACCATCGACGGGGCCGGGAACATCTACCTGGCGGACTTCAACAACCACGTCATCCGTCGGATCACGGCCGCCGGGATCATCAGCACGGTGGCGGGTAACGGCTCCGCCGGCTCGTCCGGTGACGGGGGCCCCGCCACTTCGGCCCGCCTCGACGGGCCGGGCGATGTGCAGATCGACGGCGCCGGGAACCTGTACATCCCCGAGTACAACGGCGACCGGGTTCGCAAGGTCACGGCGGCGACAGGCACGATCAGCACCGTCGCGGGGACGGGGTCCTCCGGCTATAGCGGCGACGGTGGGCCTGCCACGGCTGCCCGCCTGTTCCAGCCGATCGGCGTCGACGTGGACTCCCTGGGCAACGTGTTCATCGCCGACCTCAGCAACCACGTGATCCGTCGCGTGAACTCGGCCGGCACGATCAACACCGTGGCCGGCACGGGGACCGCCGGGTACTCGGGCGATGGTGGAGCCGCGCTGTCTGCACGGCTCAGCTCGCCTTCGCGCGTGACGCTCGACACGGGGGGCAACTTCTTCATCAGCGACTCCGGCAACCACCGTGTCCGCAGGGTGGAGGCGCTGGGCAGCCCGGCCGCGCCGACCCTGACCGCAACCTCGCCCGCGTCGCCCTCGAGCGCGAACAACCCCCGAGTGCAGGGCACCGCCGTGGCAGGTTCCACGGTCAGGCTCTATACGAACGCGACCTGCACGTCGGCCGTCGCGGCCACCGGGACCGCCGCCCAGCTGGCCTCGCCAGGGCTCACCGTCGCGGTGCCCTCGGACTCCACCACCACGTTCTGGGCGACGGCCACCGACGGGTCCGGAAACGCGTCCGGCTGCTCGACCAGCTCCGTGACCTATGTCGAGGACTCGACCGCTCCGGCGGCGCCCAGCATCGGGTCGTCGCCGCCCTCTCCCGACAACGACCAGACCCCGACCTGGTCGTTCACCGGTGAGGCCGGGGCGAGCTTCGAATGCCGCCTGACCCGTGGAGCCACGGTCGTCTCCGACTGGTCCTCGTGCACCGCCCGCCGAGCATGCGGGCGCACTAACCACTGGGGGCGCATTTCGCTCCGCTTCGGCCCCGACGACTTCAAGGGGAAGACGAAGGACGGCCTCGGCGACGACTGGCCGATCGCGTACGAGGACGTCGCGCCGTACTACGACCGCGTCGACCGCCTGATCGGCCTCTTCGGAAGCGTCGAGGGGATGCGGAACCACCCGGACGGCATCTTTCATCCGCCGCCGAAGCCGCGCTGCTACGAGTTACTCGTGCAGAAGGCGTCCAAGAAGCTCGGCATCCCCTGCGTTCCCGCCCGGCTCTCGATCATCAC
>DATACN010000073.1:0-4867 GCA_036258995.1 Thermoleophilaceae bacterium
GCCCCTGGCCGGGCGACTCGGTGCGGTAGGGCCGCAGGTCGATCACGTCCCGCGGACCGCCGCCGAAGACGCCGGCCACGACCTGGATCGCCTCGCAGGCCTGTCGCAGGTCTCCGAGCTCGGGGGGCAGGTCCTCGATGACCCGCTGTGCCATCGCAAGGCCCTCGGCGGGCGCTCCGGTGAACGGAAGGACCCGCGCGACCAGGTAGCCGGCCATTCCGCGCTGGGCCGGATCCTTCAGGTCGTCATAGGCCGCGCGCAGGTGCTCGACCGCGGCGGGCCCGCTGGTCAGCAGCTCGGCGAGTCCCAGCTCGAACAGCACCGACGGCCGGCTCGAGGCCGCCGGCGGCTCGGCCAGCGCTCGCTCCAGGTAGGCCACGGCGCTCTCGGCGGCGCCCTTGTGCACGGCGGCGCGCCCGGCCTCCTGGAGGACCTTGGCCACTTCCGGCTCTCCGCCCGGGGGGATCACAAGCAGATGGGCCGCCACCCGCTCGGGCTCCACCTCCGCGTGCGAGAGGATCTCGGCCGCGCGCTCGTGCTGCAGCTCGCGCTCGCCGGGCGAGATGTCCTGGTAGACGGCGGCCCTCACGAGCGGGTGGACGAAGCCGAGCGGCGGCTCCGGGCGAAGCACCTCGGCCTTGGCCAGGTCATTGGTGGCGCGAGCGGCGCTCTCCTCGTCCAGCCCGGTGAGCGCGGCCACCGCCGCGAGCTCGGCGCCGTCGCCCAGGATCGCGACGGCTCGCGCCACCCGCACGGCCTCCTCCGGCAGGCGGGCGAGGCGCACGACCACGGCCCGCGAGACCGCCTTGGGACCGACCTCCCGGACCGAGCCCGCGTGCGCCGCGTCGGGGGTGATGCCCTCGGCCTCGACTGTCTTGAGCAGCTCCTGCAGGAGAAGGGGATTGCCGCCCGTCGCGGCGTGGCAGGCCGCCGCGAACGACTCGTCGGGCTCGGCGCCGAGCCGGTCGCGCACGAGCCGGGTGACCGCCTCGACGCTCAGCGCGCCGGGATGCAGCGACACGGCCAGTGGGTCGCCGGCCAGCTCGGCGAGCAGCGCCGCGTCCGCGCCCGGCTCGGACGGCCGCATCGTCCCGGCCACGAGCACCTGCAGCCCCTCGAGCCGGCGCGCCAGGTAGGCGAGGAAGCGCAGGGAGGGCCGGTCGCACCAGTGGAGGTCGTCGACCGCGAGGAGCAGCGGGGTGTCCGCGCTCACGTTCGCCGTCAGCCAGTAGAGGCCGTGCAGCACGGCGAAGGCCGCGTCGCCCATCTCGTCGCCGTCTTGCGGCTGATCGAGCGACTCGAACACGGCCGCCGCGGTCGCCGCGGCGCCCGCGAGCGCCTTCTTGCGCTCCTTCAGGACCACGGGCTCGAAGAGCTGGCGCACGACCCCGAACGGGAACTCGCGCTCGAGCTCACCGCCGCGGGCCGCGAGCACGCGCAGGCCGGCCTCGCGAGCCCGCCGTCTCGCCTCGGCCACGAGCCGCGTCTTGCCCATGCCCGCCGGGGCCTCGACGATCGCCAGCCGTGCCTCCCCGCCGGCGGCCCCGTCGATCAGGGCGTCGAGCGAGGCGAGCTCGCCGTCACGCTCCAGCAGGAGCCCCCCGCCAGGCACCGGCGGAACCGTCTTCGCTTCGTTCAGTGCCAAGTGGCCCAATACTAGGAGCGAGACGGGGTAGCCTGCGAGTCGTGGCGCATGCCGGCCAGGAGATAGTCGGAGCTGGCGGCTTCAAGCTTCGGCTGATCAGGACCGGGGCGGAGACCGACGGCGAGCTCCTGGAGATGGAGGGCACCTGGGGCGGCGACGGCGGGCTGCCGCCGAATCACTTCCATCCCAGGCAGGATGAGCACTTCGAGGTGCTCGAGGGGACTCTCCACACGATCGTCGACGGCACCGAGCGCTTCTACTCCGCGGGCGAGTCATTCGACGTCCCCGCCGGCACGCCGCACCAGATGGCGGGCGACGGCCCGGCACGGGCGAAGTGGGAGGTCCGGCCGGCGCTGCGGACCGCCGAGTTCTTCGAGCGCCTCAACGGCGACGGCCCCCACAGCGCGAGGGCCATGGGGGCCGCCTTCTTCAAGGAGTTCAGCGACGTCTACCGGCCGGCCGGTAACTAGCGCCTCGGCGTCGCCTTGAACTTCATGCTGCCCAGGCAGCTGTAGATCGAGAAGGTCCCGATCGGATACTTCGGGATCAGGAACGAGAACTGCACGCGAATCGAGCCCGTGATCGCGCCGTTGCGTCCGCGGCGGGTGTTGATCGTGTGGTTCTTGGTGACGTCCCTGTAGTGGAGGGCGGTGGGGGAGGTCTCGGTGACCTTGTGGTCGCGCAGGCCGACCTTCAGCCAGCCGGCGGTCCACAGGTCCGCTCCGGTCACCGGGCTGCCGCCGCCCTGGATCGAGATGCATGTCATCGGGACGCCGGTCTTGACGTTGTGCATCTTGCCCTTCGAGTACTTGAAGGTGATCGGGTGACCGCCGGTGGTCTTGCCCTTGTAGGGGACGCCCTTGGCGGCCTGCGCGGCTGCAGGCACGGCGGCGGCCAACAGCGACGCGACGGCGACGAAGACGAGGAGCTTTCGCATTGGGTTCCTCCTGGGGATCGACATTGCGGCAACGATCCCGCCGCGCGGGCCCGCGGACATCGAGGAAATCCCTAAACCGCGACCCGAAAGTTTCCGGCGAACCCTTAGGGCGCGTTCACGGTGTCCGCGAGGACGCGCGCCGAGGCCTGCATTCCGAACAGGTTGGGATGCAGCGGTGCGGCGGGCGAGGCCGGGGCCGCCGGCTCGACCCAGCGCACCACCGGCAGCTGGCAGGCGTCATGGCCGATCCCGGGCGTATACACGTCAACGAGGGTCGCGCCGTTCGCCGCCGCCTGCGCGGCGAGCATCGCGTTCAGCTCCTTCTGCTTCTCGCGCAGGTAGGGCACGTCACCCTCGGTGACCGGCACCTGCGGCCAGCACCCGGGCCCTGAGTCGGGCAGGATCGGCAGGTAGTTGACGACGAACACGCGCGCGGCCGGTGAGCGGGCGTGGATGCCCTGGATGACCTCCGCCACCTTCGGGGCCGTCGCCTGGATGCGCTCGCTGATCTCGTCGCGCCCGTTGACCACGTAGGTGTCCTGGCAGGGCGTGGCGTTCGGATCGGTGCTGGCGCAGTTCTCCGCGATCTCCGAGAAGCCGATGTCGTTGCCGCCGATGCCCAGCGACACGATCTGGGTGTCGGCCTGGAGCCGGTCGAACTGGGGCGGGTTCGGCCCCGGCCGGACGTTCTGCGCCTGGGTCATGTCGGCGGTGTCTGCGCCGCTGCAGCTGGCGTCGCGGAATTCCGGCTGCCCCAGCTCGGGCGCCGCCAGGCTGGGGTAGTTGCGGTCGGACTTGAGGCACCCGTAGGGCGGCTGCTGCACGGGGATGAGCGGCCCCGCCGTGAACGAGTCGCCGAGCGACACGTAGTCGGCCGATGCGGAGGGCGCGAAGGCCCCCAGCGCCAGGGCGGCGAGAACGGCAACGACAGCGCGCACGCGCGAGATCGACGGCATCGGCATCCCCTCCCAGTTCATCCGTGCGCCGGGTCCTACCCGGATCCGCGCGCTTCTACGCTCTGCCACATGAGCGAGCTGCGCGGCGAGCGCGTCGTCCTGCGGCCGACCGGCCCGGCCGACGCGGACCCGCTGCGCGCGATCCGGCTTGCCCCCGAGGTGATGGCCCGCTGGGGAACCGTGGAGGACGACTTCCCGCTCGGCGACGAGCCCGAGGCCACCCGCTACACGATCTACGTCGAGGACGAGCCCGCCGGAATGATCCAGTACGCGGAGGAGAACGAGCCCGACTACCGCCACGCGGAGATCGACATCTTCCTCGATCCTCGCTTCCACAACCGCGGCCTCGGCCCCGACGCGATGAAGGCGCTCATCCGCCACCTGATGGGCGAGCGCGGGCACCATCGCGTGATCCTGTCGGTCGACGTCGACAACGCCCAGGGGATCCGCGCGTACGAGAAGACCGGCTTCCGGCGCGTCGGGCGGATGCGCCTGGCGGGCCGGGTGCCGGGGACGGCCGAATGGCGGGACGAGTACCTGATGGAGCTCGTGCGGGAACCGCGGACGGCCGGCCTGGACGAATAGGCAGGCGCCCCTGCCTCAAATTGGGCGCCGAATAGCCGAAACAAGCAACATGCTTCTTCGTCAGTGGCGGGGTCGGGCAGCCCTGGCCGCGTTGGCACTCGCCGCCCTGTCGCCTGCCTCGGCCCAGGCGGCCCAGCGGTTCGCCACGCCGTCAGGCGGGGCCACGAGCGGCTCTTGCACCGCGTCCGCGCCCTGTGAGCTCGGCTTCGCCGTGCACGCAGCGAGCGCGGGGGACGAGGTGGTGGTGCTGCCGGGCGACTACTCCGTCGGCTCGCTGTCACCGACCGTACCGATCCTGCTGCACGGGGCCGTGGGCCGGCCGCGGCCGCGCATCATCGGCACCTCCCAGAACACGGTCCTGAGCTTCAAGGCAGGCGGCACGGTGCGCTACCTGACCCTCAAGGCGACTGCCGCCCTTCAGGATGCCCTGACGCTTCAGGGAGGCGTGGGCGAGGACCTACTGCTGAAGTCTTCGGGCGGCGACGCCGCCAAGCTCGTGGGGTCCCGGAGCGGCACCGGCACAGTGCTGCGTGACAGCGTCGCGCACACCAGCGCCGGCGGCGCCGGCATCGCGGCGCTGAAGCTGCGGGACGGCGGCAACAGCGGCAGCGGAAGCGGCGAGGGGGAGATAGCGCTTCGCAACGTGACCGCCTACGCGCCGGGCGTCGAAGCGGCCGCGATCCGCTGCGAGACCAGCGAGGACACGAGCTCGATGGTCAACGTGATCGCCCGCGGCTCCGTGGC
>DATACN010000074.1:0-2667 GCA_036258995.1 Thermoleophilaceae bacterium
CGGCACTCAGGCGCCTCGTGTTGCGCGGGCTGGCCGAGTCAGTCGAGGGCGGCCCGCGGGCGCTGTCGCGCGAGGAGGCCGACGCGATCCTGCGCCTCGGCGGCGGGGGCGGGGGCACGCGCTCGCTCGACCTGGGCGGAGGCCTGCGGGCGGTCAGCGAGTACGGCACTCTGCGCTTCAGCCGTGATCCCGACGCCGAGCCGCCGCCGCCCGCGCCACTGCCAGTGCCGGGCCGGGCCCGCTTCGGCGACTGGGAGGTGGAGGCCGCGCCGGGAGCACCGGGCGACGTGAACGTGAGCGGACAGGCACTGGGCAGCCGGGCCAAGGTCCGCGCCTGGCGCGACGGCGACCGGATGCGGCCGGTGGGCGTCGGCGGCTCCAAGTCGTTGCAGGACCTCTTTACCGACCGCAAGGTCCCGCGCGCCCTGCGCCGCACGCTGCCGGTGGTGGAGGCCGGCGGCGAGATCGTCTGGGTGGCGGGAGTCGCCCTCGACGAGCGCTTCGCCGCCCCCGATGACGAGCCCGGCACCGTGGGGCTCTCGGCGCGCCGGCCCGCGCCGACCTAGACTCGCTCGGCCCATGGCCGCCGCCCGTTCGACCGAGACGCAGGAAGTCGGCGAGATCCTCGTCCAGAGCGACGATCTCGCCCACCGCGTGCGCGAGCTCGCGGCCGAGGTGTCGCGCGACTACCGGGGGCGCGACCTGTTCCTGGTCGGCGTCCTCAAGGGAGCGGTGTTCTTCCTGTCGGACCTGATGAGACATCTGGAGGTCCCGTGCGAAGTGGACTTCATGGCCGTTTCCTCCTACGGCTCGTCCACCGACTCGAGCGGGATCGTCCGCATCCTCAAGGACCTCGATGCGCCGATCGAGGGACGCGAGGTGCTGATCGTGGAGGACATCGTCGACTCGGGGCTAACCCTGTCCTATCTGCTGCGGACGCTGCGGGCGCGCAACCCGGCATCGCTCGAGGTCTGCGCGCTCCTCACCAAGCCCGAAAGGCGGAAGGTCGAGCTGCCGATCAAGTACGTGGGCTTCGAGATCCCCAACCGATTCGCGATCGGATACGGGCTCGACCACGGGGAGCGCTTCCGGAATCTGCCTTACGTGGCGGTGCTCCGGGAAGACGGCAAATAGGGGAAAAGGGCCAATACACCACTGCTAGTCTGATGTTTCACCCGCTTGGGGCCTTTTTTTCGTGAGCCGATTCTTCAAGAGCGCTGCTTTCCCGATCCTCATCGTGGTCGTTCTGGCGTTCTTCGCCCAGAAGCTGATCAGCCCGGGTCAGCAGCGCCCCGACCCCAATTACAGCCAGTTCCTGGGCCAGGTCGAGGCGGGCCAGGTCAAGAACGTCACGCTGCAGACCAAGAACAACCGGATCGACGTAGAGCTCGACAGCGGCCGCAAGTACCAGACCGCCTATCCGGACAACACCGAGCAGAACCTGGTCAACACGCTGCGGACGGAGAACATCCCGATCGACGTGAAGGCCAAGGGGGGCTCGGGCTGGCTCACGGCGCTCACGTACATCCTGCCGTTCGTGATCTTCCTGCTCTTCTGGCTATTCATCATCAACCAGATGCAGGGCGGGGGCTCGAAGGTCATGTCCTTCGGCAAGTCGCGCGCAAAGGGCATGTCGGTCGACTCGCCCAAGATCACCTTCCGCGACGTGGCGGGGGTCGACGAGGCGGTGGAGGAGCTGCACGAGATCAAGGAGTTCCTCGAGAACCCCAAGAAGTTCCAGGCGCTCGGCGCGCGCATCCCCAAGGGGGTGCTCCTGTACGGCCCGCCCGGCACCGGCAAGACGCTGCTCGCCCGCGCGGTCGCCGGGGAGGCCGGGGTGCCGTTCTTCTCGATCTCGGGCTCCGACTTCGTCGAGATGTTCGTAGGGGTGGGCGCGTCGCGGGTGCGCGACCTGTTCGAGCAGGCCAAGCAGAACTCCCCCTGCATCATCTTCATGGACGAGATCGACGCGGTCGGCCGCCACCGCGGCGCGGGCCTGGGCGGCGGCCACGACGAGCGCGAGCAGACGCTCAACCAGCTGCTCGTCGAGATGGACGGCTTCGAGATGAAGGACAACATCATCTTGATCGCCGCCACCAACCGGCCGGACATCCTCGACCCGGCGCTGCTTCGCCCCGGCCGCTTCGACCGCCAGATCGTGGTCGACCGCCCCGACCGCAAGGGCAGGGTGAAGATCCTCGAGGTCCACACGCGCGGCAAGCCGCTGGCCAAGACGATCGACCTGGACGCGCTCGCCGGTCAGACCCCCGGCTTCACGGGCGCGGACCTCCAGAACCTGGTCAACGAGGCCGCTCTGCTGGCTGCGCGCCAGGGCAAGCGCGAGATCGACCACCTCCAGCTGGAGGAGGGGATCATGCGCGTGATCGCGGGCCCCGAGAAGAAGACCCGCGTGATGTCGGAGAAGGAGCGCAAGATCACGGCCTTCCACGAGATGGGCCACGCGCTCGTCGCCCACTACCTCGAGAACACGGATCCGGTCCACAAGATCTCGGTGATCTCGCGCGGCCAGGCGCTCGGCTACACGATCTCGCTGCCCACCGAGGACAAGTTCCTGACCACGCGCGCCGAGCTGTCGGACACGATGGCCATGACCCTGGGCGGGCGCGCCGCCGAGGAGATCTGCTTCGGCGAGGTCACCACCGGCGC
>DATACN010000075.1:0-13644 GCA_036258995.1 Thermoleophilaceae bacterium
GCCCGATCGCCGCCACGATTACGGCGGCGACGAGACCGGCGGCGACCAGCCGACGGGCCCGGCCGGGCGCCCGCCCGCGCCGCTCGCGAACCGGCGCGGCTGGGCCCTCCGGGGCCACGACCATGCGAAGGACCGCCTCGGCCCCCTTGAAGATGGCGTAGAGCCCGGCGAGCGTCAGCACCAGCTGCAGCACAGCGTCGCGCTGGGTGAGGACCAGCACACCGGCCAGCACCAGGCCCGCGGCTCGCAGGATGCGCAGCACCGGGTGCTCGGGCTCGACCGCGATCGCCCGCCAGGCGCGCTTCGCGCGCCCCTCCACGTCGATCGGCCTGAGCAGCGACGCGGCGGCCGCCGCCACGATCGTCCCGGACCCGGCCAGGATCCAGGCCGCCGTGCGCAGGTTGCCGAGGAACGCGTCCCAGACCGCGCCCGCGGCGTCGCGCGCCGCAGGCTCGTCCACCTTGCTCAGTGCCAGCGAGCGCAGGACGGCGTAGGCGACCACGATCAGCACGCCGGCTCCCGCGACCCACAGGCCGGCCCGGCCGACGGTGCGGCGCCGGTCGTTCGAGAGCAGGACGGCGGCCGCGAACATCGCCAGCGAGAGCACGAGCAGGAGGACCGCCAGCAGCTTGATCCTTTCGGCGGCGCGGGTCAGGTCCGCCGTCACGTCGCCGACATCCCGCTCGAGCAGCTCCACGCGCGAGGCCCTGTCCTCGACCTTCGCCGCGATCTTCGGGTCGAAGGCCCTCAGCGCGCCGCTCAGGACCGTGCCCACGTCGACGAGCGTGAGCGTGACCGTGTCCCGGTCGCCCCCGATCAGGGCCCGGTGCAGGTCCCGCACCCCGGCCCTGAACAGCTCGGTGAACGCGGCGCTGCCGATGATGCCCTCGGCCGCGGCCTCGATGGCGGGCCGCGCCGCGACGAGGTCCGCCTCCGCTCGAAGCACCACGTCGTCGGTGATCTTCTCCGCGATCAGGCTGCGGACGCTGTCGTCCTCGAGGGCGCTGGTGGCGCGGTTGGCGAACTGGTCGGCGTCGAACGCCGCCCGTCGCGCGTAGCCGGTCAAGACGGCCCCGACGAGCGCGACGGTCGCGAGCACCACCAATATCCGGGAGGCGCGCGGTCGCACGGCCAGGGTCCAATAGTCTCACCCCGGAGCCCTCCTTGGACACCGCGATACTGCCGCTGGCCATCACGATGATGGCCGGGCCACAGATCCTTTCCGACCTCCTCCTGGTCACGGGGAGGCGACCGATCGCGGCGGCGGGCGCTTTCGTGGTCGCGGTCGGGGCGGGATGCGCCCTGATGGTGTTCATCTGGATGCAGGTCGCGGGGGCGGTGGGAGACGCCGTCGACCTGACCAGGCAGTCGGAGCCGACCACCACGGCGAAGGTCATCCAGCTCGTGCTCGTGGGCCTGCTGATCGCCGCGGCGGTGAAGGCCTACCTGGGGCGCGAGACCGCGGAGCCCCCGAAGTGGCTGGGCAAGGTCCAGGACGCCGGCCCTCTCACCGCCTTCGGCATCGGGCTCCTGCTGATCACCGTGTTCCCGAGCGACCTCCTGGTCACGATGACCGTGGGGGTGAACCTCGAGAGCCGCGGCGAAGAGTTCGCCGACGCGCTGCCGTTCATCGGCGCGACGACCGCTATCGCGGCCCTGCCGCTGGCGCTCTACGTGATCTTCCGGCGCTGGGCGGAGAAAACGATGCCGAAGGTGCGGGACTGGATGAACACGAACAGCTGGGCCGTCAACGTCCTCGTCTACGCTCTCTTCGTCGTCCTGATCCTGGCCTGAGCACGGCGGCGATTAGTTCCGCGCCCGCCGCCGGTCCTTATCCCTGAACCCGATTCTCAGGAGACGATCGCCCACGTGACCGTTGCAACGACGACCGACAGACGCCGCTGGCTTGCCCTGTACGTGCTGTGCGGAGGCATGCTGATGATCGTGCTCGACGCCACGATCGTGAACGTGGCGCTGCCGTCGATCAAGCAGGACCTCGGCTTCTCGCAGGCCGACCTCGCCTGGGTGGTCAACGCCTACTTGATCGCCTTCGGGGGCCTGCTGCTGCTAGCCGGGCGGCTCGGCGACCTGATCGGCCAGCGGCGCGTCTTCCTCGCCGGGCTCGCGGTCTTCACGGGCGCCTCGCTCCTGTGCGCCGTCGCCCAGAGCCAGGGCGTCCTGATCGGCGCCCGCTTCGTGCAGGGCGCGGGCGGCGCGGTCGCCTCGGCGGTGATCCTCGGGATGATCGTGACGATGTTCCCCGAGCCTCGCGAGCAGGCGAAGGCGATTGGGGTCTACAGCTTCGTGGCGTCGGCCGGCGCGTCGATCGGCCTGCTGGCGGGCGGGATCCTGACCGAGGCCATCAACTGGCACTGGATCTTCTTCGTGAACCTGCCGGTCGGACTGGCCGTGGCCCTGCTCGCGCTGCGGCTGGTCGACGACCGCGACGGGATCGGCCTGGACAAGGGCGCCGACGTGCCGGGCGCCGTGCTGCTCACGGGCGGCCTGATGCTCGGCGTCTACACGCTGCTCGAAGTGGGCGAGCAGGGCTGGACCTCCGCCCACACGCTCGGGCTCGGCGGGATCGCGCTCGCGCTGCTGGCGGCGTTCGTCGCGCGGCAGGCCCGGATCGAGACCCCGCTCATGCCGCTGCGGCTGTTCCGCTCGCGCAACGTGACCGGGGCCAACCTGGTCATGGCGCTGCTTGTGGTCGGCTTCTTCGGGATGTTCTTCCTCGGCGCTCTCTATCTCCAGGGCATCCTCGGCTACAGCCCGCTGGAGGTCGGCCTGGCCTTCCTGCCGGCCTGCCTCGTGATGGGCACGTTGTCGCTCGGCTACGCGGAGAAGCTGATCATGGGCATCGGGCCGCGGAGGGCGCTCGTCGGCGGGCTCGTCGCGGCCGGTGCGGGGCTGCTTCTGTTCGCCCGCTCCACGGTCGACGGCCCGTACCTGGTCGACGTGCTCCCGGTGATGCTGCTGCTGGGCCTGGGCGCCGGCCTGGCATTCCCGGCCCTGATGACGCTCGCCATGTCGGGTGCCACGCCCAGCGACTCGGGCCTCGCCTCGGGCTTCGTCAACACAACCGTGCAGGTCGGCGGCGCGATCGGCCTGGCCGTGCTGGCCACGCTCGCGACCGAGCGGACCGCGGGGCTGCGGGCCGACGGCGAGACTGCGGCGGCCGCGCTCAACTCCGGCTACCACCTCGCGTACCTGATCGGCGCGGTGCTGATCGGCATCGCCGTGGTGGCGGCCCTCCTGGTGCTGGAGCCGGGCGCCCCGGAGGAGGCGGAGGGCGTGTCGCAGCCGCTGCCGGGGCAGCCTGAGGTCGCGCTGCGCGAAGCCGCCTAGGGAGCGTCCGCAGGGTCGCGTGGCCGGCGGGCCAGCACGAAGCTCGCGATCCCGAGCCACACCATCAGAGCCACCACCGGCGTCCAGAACCCGAGCGCCCCGCCCGCGGTGAAGGGGCCGGTGGTGGTGAACAGGTTGCCGACGCGTAGCGAGTAGGCGAGCGCCGCGGCCACGGCCAGCCAGCCGACCCACTCGGGCCAGAGCGCCTTGTCCCTGATCGCCAGAACGGCGAGGCTCAGGAGCAATGCCGACGTGAGGAAAGTGGCCATGGCGATCGCCACGAAGCTGTAGTCGAGCAGCGCCGCCGCGAGCTCCGGCGACGCGGCCATGTTCTGCGGGCGCAGCGCGCCGACGAGCAGCGCGGAGACGTCGGACAGGTACAGCGCAGTGCTTACGAGGCCGCAGCCGAAGGCGGTCGTTCCCGCCCGGCCGGCGGCGGGCCCGGCGGCTCGCGCTCGCGAGCGCACCGTGGCCAGGAACCACACAAGGAAGGGCACCCCGGCCGCCACGAGGGCGCCTCCCACCTGGATCCTGGTGTCCCAGTCCTCGAAGTAGGCCGCCGCCGCGGCCGGCGGGCCGCCGTAGTCCTCAGGCGTTCCCATCAGCGAGCCACCCGCCACGAACATCGCGACGAATATCGCGCCCGAGGCGGCGCCGACGGACTCCCAGCGGTCCCTCACGCCGCGACGACGTAGTAGCGAAGGCCCCACTCGCCGTCGGGCTCGGCGTGCGCGACCCGCCAGCCGTGCTGCTCGACGAGGCGGCGGATTCGCTGCTCGCGCACGGCAACGCCGCGCCCGCGCGGGCTGAGCCCCATCCGGTTCAGCCGCTCCTCGCCGAGCCCGAGCCGCCGCAGGGCCCCGTACATGCGGCGGCGTGCCTGGATGCGGCGGCGAAGCGGAATGCTGGTCCAGAGCTGGAAGACGGCGATCCCGCCGGGGCGGAGCAGGCGGAGGAACTCCGCGACGTAGGCACAAGCCTGGGCCCCGCTCGGCATGTGCTGGAGCACCTTGCTCGAGTAGACGAGGTCGAAACTGTCGGAGTCGAAGCGGCCCAGGTCGGGCGCGACGTTCACGGCGAACTGGAGGCCGGGGCGGTCTGCGTTCAGCTTTCGGGCCTGCTCGACCATCTGCTCGGACACGTCGACGCCGACGCACTCCGCGAAGCGCTCGGACAGCGCCCGCGTCAGCCGCCCCACTCCACAGCCGAAGTCGAGCGCGCGCTCGTGGCGCTCGGGTCTGCCCAGCCCGCGCGCGCGCTCGAGGGCGGCTCCTACCTCCTGCTCGCCGCTGGCGAAGAACTCGTCGAGCTGCCAGCGGCCGTCGCTGCGGTCGGGATCGGACAGCACCTCCCACAGGGCGTCGCCGCGGGCGAGCTCGTCCCACTCGCGGCTCAGGCGTTCCACGTTCGGCTCGGCGATGCGGCGATACAAGCAGGTCTACGGGCGCAGGCGCAGCTCGACGGCCGCTCCGCCGCCACCACGTTCCACGATCGCCGCGCCGCCTCCGTGCGCGTCGGCGATGGCACGGACTATCGCCAGCCCGAGCCCCGCGCCACCCCTGGTGCGCGCACCGTCGCCGCGCGCGAAGCGCTCGAAGGCCTGTGGCGCGAGCTCGGCCGGGAAGCCGGGGCCGGCGTCCGATACCCGGATGCCGACCGCGCCGTCGTGGAGCTGCCGGCCCGCGAGCTCGATTTCCCCGTCGCCGTGGCGAAGGGCGTTGTCGACCAGGTTGCCGAGCGCCTGGCGCAGGCGCACGGGGTCGGCCTGCACGGTTAGAGCCACGGGGGCGTCCACCCTGATCTCGCGGCCGCGCTCGCGCGCCCTGTCCGCGAATCGCTCCCGAGCCTGCTCGAGCAGGCCGCGCACCTCGACCGTCTCCGGCCGCATCGAGAGCCGCCCCTCGCCCGCCTGCGCCAGCAGCAGCAGGTCGCCGGCGAGCTGGGCCAGGTGGTCGGTCTCCTCGAGGGCCGCGAGCAGGGACTCGCGCCGTGCCGGATCGTCGCCGGCCCGCCGGAGCGCGGACTCGAGCTCCGTCTTGAGCACGGACAGCGGGGTGCGTAGCTCGTGGCTGGCGTCGGCCACGAAGCGCCGCTCGCGCTCGAACGAGGCCTCGAGCCGCGCGAGCATGTCGTTGAGGGTCTCGCCGAGCCGCCGGATCTCGTCGTCGGCGGCGGGCAGCGGCAGGCGCTCGCCGGCCCGGCGCAGGGATACCTGCTCGGCGCGCCGCCTCATGGCCTCGACGGGGGCCAGGCCCGCCCCGGCCAGCAGGTAGCCGAGCCCCGCCGCCGCCAGCACCGCCAGCGGCCCCCCGATCGCGAACGAGGCGGCCAGGCCCGCCAGGGTCTCGTCGCGATCCTCCAGCGAGGCGCCGACCACGACCACGCGCGGGCGCCCCTCGACCGAGACGCGCCGGTCGAGCACCCGGGCCGTGCCTTCGACGCCCTCGACCTCTCGTTCCCGGGTGCGGGGCGAGGAGCCGGCCGTCGCAGCCTCCTCCTGGGTCAGGGCCGGGCCGCGCGCTCCGCCGCTTTGTGCGACCACCCGGCCGCCGTCGGCGAGCAGCTGGGCGAAGCCCTCCTCGGGCTCGAGCAGGGGACGACCGCTCGGCGCCGCGACGAAGTCGTCGGCGCGGGAGCGCAGCCCGTTGTCGACGCTCTCGGTCAGGTCGGCGCTCAGGCGCAGGTATACGAACGCGCCGGCGGCCGCGAGCACCAGCACCATCGCGAGCGCGAAGGCCGCCGTCAGCCGGGCGCGTATCGGCAGCCGGCCTAGGATGGCTGGCTCCCCCGCAGCCGGTAGCCGGCTCCTCGCACGGTCTCGATCGAGCGCGCGCCGAAGGGCCGGTCGATCTTCTCGCGCAGGTAGCGCACGTAGACCTGCACCACGTTCGACTTGTTCTCGTAGCCGAAGTCCCACGAGCTCTCGAGCAGCTGGAAGGGTGTGATGACCTCGTTGGGCCGGCGCATGAAGGTCTCGAGCAGCGAGAACTCCTTCGGCGACAGGTGGACCTCCGTGTCGCCGCGCCAGACCCGCCGGGTGGCCGGGTCGAGCCGCAAGTCGCCGACCTCGAGCTCGGTCGGCCGCTCGGGGTGGCCGCGGCGGACGAGCGCGCGCAGCCGGGCGAGCAGCTCAGCCAGCGAGAAGGGCTTCGTCAGGTAGTCGTCGGCGCCCTGGTCGAGCCCGCGCACCCGATCCTCGACGGCATCGCGCGCGGTGAGCATCAGGATCGGCGCCCACACCGAGTCCTCGCGCAGGCGCCGGCAGGTGTCGAAGCCGTCGATGCCCGGCAGCATCACGTCGAGCACGATCGCGTCGTAATCGGTCGCGCCGGCCATCCAGAGGGCGTCCTCGCCCCTGGTCGCCACGTCCGCGGCGACGCCCTCGGGCTTGAGGGCTCGCCGGATCGCGGCCGCCAGCGGGACATCGTCCTCAACGACGAGGACCCTCATGGGACATATCATCGCCATGAACCTGAGAGCGAGATGAGAGGAGCCGACCGGCCCCGCGTCTGGATCGACTTCGGCGAGCTCTCCGAATACGCCAAGCGCTAGCCGGGGCGAGCCGTCTATTTGCGCTAGTTGCGCAGGAATCGCTGCCCCGAACGTTGACCGGCCACGCCGAAGGCGGTACACCGCACCAATGGTCAAGGACGGCTATCGCCATGTCGAGGGACTGGTCGACCAGGGCCGCGGGCTCGCCGGCCTGCAGTGGGAGCTCGGCGGATACCCGCTCGATCAGCGGGTCGAGCTCAGCCGCTATGCCTGGGGACTGCTCGGCCGCGGCTGCGATCCCGAGCGCGAGGCCGCGCTGTGGCTGTACGCCTGGGCGCTCGAGGCCGAGCATCAGGAGCGCGGCGTCGAGGTGGCCGTCCCGCAACCCTTCGAGTAGCCGACGCCGATCCCGTTTACCCGGCATCCTTCCGGGGGAAGGAACCCACGTCGAGCGGCAACGGGGGAGGACCGTGATCAGGACAGGAAGGCTCCGGGCGAAGATGGCGGCCGGACTCCGGATGGCCGTCGCGACCGGACTGGTCGCGGTCGCCGGCGGCTGCGGAGGCGGCTCGAGCACCACGGCGCCCGCGCCCCCCGACCCCGTTCAGATGGTCCTCCAGGCTCCCGGCGTTCGCACGGTGGTGGTTCCCGAGCAACGGAACGACCTGACCGTTGCGGTGCCGCCCTGCTCGGCGGCCGACGTCGATCCCGAGAGCACCCGGGTGCCTGAGGGCTCGAACCGGACCGTGGTGCCGAAGAGCACGCAGGAGCAGACCATCGCCATCCCTCCCTGCCTGGAGGGCGAGCGGACCGGCGGCGGCGGCACCGACACCGTGCTGGTCACCCCGGGCGGAGGGGCCGGCACCCAGAGCGCCGGCGAGCAGTCCGGGCAGCCGCAGAACCAGCTGCTGCTCCCGCGGAACGCGAACATACGGCTGATCATCGTGCCGCCGTGCCTGGTGCTCACGAGCTCCAGCTACAGCGGCGGGCCGCCCAGTGGCATCACCACGACGCTGCCGGCCGCCGGCGGCAAGACCACGGTGACCGCGCCGGCCTGCAAGCTGCATGTCGCCAGCAGCGGCTGATAGCGCGGCCGCCGAGACCGTCTACCGGCCCAACCGGGTCCCGTGGATCGTCGGTGGCGTGCTGCTGGCGGGCTTCCTGATCGGCGGCCTGCTGGTGGGCGGGGAGGAGGTTCCGCCACCGCCTCCTCCGGTTCCCAATCCCCCGGAGAGCGCGCGGGCGTTGTCGGTCTCCACCAACCGCGAGCGCCTGGTGGTCGTCTCGCCGTGCGCCGAGCCGCCGCGCGAGACCGCGCGGCAGGCCAGGGAGGGCCGCGCCCCGACCGGCGCGACCAGGGTCCTCCTGCCGGAGGCCGCCGGTGACCGCACCATCCTCGTGCCGCACTGCCAGGACGAGCGCGGGGTAACTGCATCCGGCACCGCCTCGGCCGCCGTGGTGGCCGCGAGCGGCCGGCAGCTGCCAGAGGTTCAGGGAGGAGGGCTGAGCGCCGGCCCGATCGTGGCGAAGTCCCAGGTCATCCTTCCGGGCGGCTCCGCCGCATCCATCGTGGTGATACCGCCGTGCGGGACCCCAGACGCGACCCAGGGACGCGACCAGCTCCTGCCCCTGACCTCTGAGCAAGTCGTGACCGCACCTTCCTGCTGAGGCCGAAGCCGCCGAGCGCGGCCGCCGCGGCGAGCGGGGCGAATCCGGGCACGGCCGTGCGGGCGCTGAACTCCACCGTCGCGACCGGCAGCACCAGCAGGAACCAGGCCGTGAGCGCAAACAGAACGGCGCTCCGGCGCATCGGGCCCCGGGTGACGAAAGGCGCCGCGAGCGACAGCAGGGCGAGCAGCACGAAGACCGGCCCCTGGATCCGCGTGACCGACTCCTCGGCGCGCAAGGCCTCGAGCAGCCCCTCGCGCGAGCTGAAGGGGCGGTCGTCGCCGTAGTGCTCGGCCGCGGCGCTCCGGCCGTGCGCCGAGAAAGCCGCGTGGAAGAGCACCGGCTCGCGAACGAGGTCGTGGTAGCTCGGCCCGCCGCCGTAGCCGCGGAAGCTGTCGGGGGCTATGTACCGCAGCAGTCCGGCTCCGACCTCCTCCGCGTAGTCGAGGGGCTGGCCCCAGATCACCGCCCACACGAAGCTGGCCACGACCGCCGTCTGCGCGGGGGTCGCGGAATGCGGGTCGCCGTAGTTGCGGATCGCCGGCGAGTACCACCAGTTGAACGTGTACTGGGCGGTGAGCGGCCGGCTGGCGCGGGGGACCGCTTCGCACAACGGCTGGGTGCCCGGGGGCGCCGTGAACTTCGAGCAGTCCGCGAATGGCGCGACCCGGCCGTACATGTTCCAGACCCCGTTGCGGCTGAGCCCCACCTTGCCGGTGGTGGCGTGCTCGATGGCCAGGTAGGGGCCGAGCACCAGGACGATGCCGGCCACGCAGGCGCCGGCCACCGCCGCCCGCCGTCGCCACGTGACTCCGCGCGCGGCGAGCAGCACGAGCGGATAGACCGGCAGCAGCGGGAGCGCCACCACGCGCACCGTCCCGGCCAGCGCCAGCAGCAGGCCGCCGAGCAGTGCCCAGCGCGCGCCGCCGTCGCCGACCGCGCGGACGGTCGCATACATGGCCGCCGCCATCAGGAAGATGAACAGCGGCTCGCTGATCGGCGCGTGCTCCAGGAAGATCCCGTCGCCGCCGAGCGCCACCACGCCCGCGGGGATCAGGCCGAGCGCCCGCGGCGCCCCGGTCCGGGCCACGGTGAAGAACAGGATCGCCGCAGTGGCCAGTCCGAGCAGGTGGTGCACGATCACGACGAGCGTGAGGCTCGGCCAGATCTCGTGCAGAACCCACAGCACGATCGGATAGCCGGCCGGGCGCAGCTCGTTGCCGAACAGCTCGTTCTGCGAGACGGCGATGTAGCTGGCGGCGTCCGGCCAGCCCATGAACGCCGGCTGCCAGGCGAGCATCATCAGCAGCCGCAGGAGGGCGCCCATAGCGAGCAGGGCCACGAGCGCGATGCTCGTGCGCCGGGCCTCCCGAGACTCCGGCAGCCGCCAGGGCATGGCGCGAGATTACCCTGCTGCCGCCCGCCGTAAGCGGGTGTTACGCACAACCGGCGCCGGGTAGCGATCACCCATGGCTACGGCGCAGCGGGACAGGGCGGTACGGGAGCAGCGAGAGCGGCACGTGCGGGAGGCCACCGAGAAGGCCGACGCGCGGCGTAAGGAGGCGTCGGGCGGAGCGTCGGGCTTCGTCGCGGAGCGCGCCGGCGACTGGTCCGTGCACGACTTCGACCCCGGGTTCGTCGAGTTGCAGAAGTACTTCTGGAATCCGCTCGTGGACTACTGGTTCCGGATGGAGGTGGAAGGCTGGGAGCAGCTCCCCGAGCCGCCGGCGCTGCTGATAGGCATCCATTCCGGGGCGCCGTTCCCGTGGGACGCCTGGACCGTCGGCATTCACTGGTGGCGACGCTTCGGCGACGAGCGCCAGCTCCACGGCACCGCGCACGACGCCCTGATGGCGATCCCGGTGGTCGGCAGCTACTTCCGCAAGATGGGTGTGCTGCCCGCGGCGCCCGACAGCATCGCCACCGCTCTCGCGGCCGGGCGCGACGTGGCGCTGTGGCCTGGTGGCGAGGTCGACTCGCTGCGTCCCTGGACGGAGCGCGACAACGCGGTCCTCGCCGGCCGCACCGGGTTCGTCAGGACGGCCATCAAGGCGGGGGTGCCGATCGTCCCGGTCTCGACCGTCGGCGGCCCCGACGCGATGCCCGTGATCTTCAGCGGCCGCAAGCTGGCCCGCGTCCTCCAGCTCGACAAGCTCGCCCGGCTCAAGATGTTCCCGGTGTCCGTGAGCGCGCCGTGGGGCATCAACCTGGCCCTGCTGCCGGAGATCCCCTTCCCGACGAAGATCCGCACGGCCTTCCAGGAGCCCGTCGAGATCGACTCCGATCCCGAGCTGGCCGAAGACGACGACTACGTCGAGCGCAAGTACCGCGAGGTCCGGAACAGCATCCAGCGCGGGATGGACGCGCTGGCCAGGCGCCGGCGCCTGCCGCTGTTCGGCTGAGCTACGCCAGCGCCATGCCTGGCGCCACGCGCGCCTCGACCAGCCGCGGCCCGTCGGCCGCTATCGCTTCGCGCAGGGCCTCGGCGAGCTGCCCGGGCTCGACGGCCTGAGACGTCTGGACGCCGTAGCCGTCGGCGATCGCCGCGGACTCGAGGGCCGGCAGGTCGAGGCCCGGGGCGCCGGTCACCGACTCCATCGACGCGAACCACTTGAGGATCGCGTACTCGTCGTTTCGCAGCACGAGGAAGGTCACGGGCACGTCGTAGGCGGCAGCCGTCCAGAACGCCTGAACCGAGTACTGCACCGAGCCCTCGCCGATCACGCACACCACCGGGCGGTCGGGCTCGGCGAGCTGCACGCCCACCGCCGCGGGAAGCCCGTATCCCAGGCCTCCGCCCGCGCTGAAGTAGTAGCTCCCCGGGCGTGACAGGCGCAGCCGGTTGCGCAGGGCCAGCGTGGCCGACGGCGATTCCACCACCACTATGCCCTCGTCGGGGAACACCTCGGCCAGGGCGGCCACCGCCGCCGAGGCGCTCATCGGGTCCGACTGCTCCGGCGGCTCCGGCTCTGGGCGCGGCTGCGGCGGCTCGCGCGAGTTCCCTTCGGCTTCCTCGAGCAACGCCGCCAGCGTCAGCGCCACGTCGGCGACGATGGTGTCGCCCATCGGCGCGCGCGCGGCCTCGTCCGGGTCGCTGGTGATCGCGATCAGAGACGCGCCCTCGGGCAGCAGCGGCCCGGGGATGTTCGGGTAGTAGGGAAAGACCGACGAGCCCACCACCAGGATCAGGTCGTGGGCCGCGAGCGTCTCCGACAGCGGCCCGATCGCCGGCGGCAGCACGCCCTGGAAGTGAGGGTGGTCTTCCGGGAAGCCGACCCGGCCGCCGCCGGGAGCGGGCGTGGCCCACACCGGCAGCCGCAGCCTCTCCGCCAGCGCCACCGCGTCGTCCCAGCCCCCCGACGCGTCGACCTCCGGCCCCGCGACCATCACCGGAGCCTTCGCCGAGGAGAGCCTGGCCGCCAGGTCGCTCACGGCGGCCCGGTCGGCCGTCGCCCGCGCCACCACCGAGCGGCCGAGCTGATGGCGCACGGCATCGCCGTCGACCTCGGCCTCCCAGTCGTCCATGGGGATCGAGACGAACACGGGCCCCTTCGGGGGCATCGAAGCCATGTGCGTCGCCCGGGCCAGGGAGTGGGGGACGTCCTCGGCCCGCGGCGGCTCGTAGCTCCACTTGACGAGCGGGTGCGGCATGCGCACCGCGTCGCGGTTGGTCAGGTTGGCCTGCAGGGTCATCAGCGAGCGGCTCTGCTGGCCGGCCGTCACGACCAGCGGCGACTTGTTGGCCTGCGCGTTGAAGATCGCACCCATGCCGTTGCCGACTCCGGGCGCCGTGTGGAGGTTCACGACGGTCGGCTTGCCGCTGGCCTGGGCAAAGCCGTCGGCGATTCCGACGGCCACTGCCTCCTGCAAGCCCAACACGTAGCGGAAGTCGGAGGGGAACTCGGCGAGGAAGGGCAACTCGGTCGAGCCCGGGTTGCCGAACACCCACGTCATGCCGCGCTCGCGGAGCATGTCGTAGACGGCCTCGCGAACGTTCGCCATGGCGGCGGCAGCTTATTGGCGGCAGCGTGCGCCGCGTTGTTAGGGTGCCCTAACTATGCAGCCCGAGCGCTCGTCCGGCCGCCGCGTGTGCGTCACCGGCGGACTCGGCTTCGTCGGCAGCCGCGTCTGCGCCCTGTTGGCCGATCGCGGCTACGAGGTGGTGTGCGTCGACCGCCAGAGCGCCGCCTACTCACCGGGAGCAGGGCCCGACGCAGCACGCTCCCTGAGCGCCAGAGGAAGCGTGCGCCTGCTTGTGGAGGACGTCGCCCAGGTCGACCTCGCCGACTTGCTCGGTCCCGCGGCGGGGGTGATCCACCTGGCGGCGCTCCCGGGGGTCCGGTCGGGCCACGACGCCGAGACCCTGTGGCGCGAGAACGTCGCACTGTCGGAGCGGGTCGCGCGGGCAGCGGCGCGAAGCGGCACACGCATGGTGCTCGCGTCGAGCTCATCGGTGTACGGAAACGCCGCCTGCCTGCCGACTCCCGAGACGGCGACGCCGCGGCCGCTGGGGGTCTACGGCGAAAGCAAGGCCGCGGCCGAGGCGGCCTGCCTCGGCGCCGCGCCGGATGTCGTGGTCGCCAGGCTGTTCACGGTCTTCGGCCCCGGCCAGCGGCCCGACATGGCCCTCTCGCGTTGGATCCGCGCCCTGCGCGGCGGCGAGCCGCTCGACTGGAGGGTGCACGCCGGCGGGGCCCGCGAGCTGACGTACGTGGACGACGCCGCGCGCGGCCTGGTCGCCGCCCTCGAGCGCGGCAGAGCCGGAGAGGCCTACAACATCGGTGGCTGCGGGTCGTACCCCATGGAACAGGTCCTGCGCCTGCTCGAGCGCGAGCTGGGGCGCCGCGCGCGGCTGGAACGCCATGCCGCCGGGCTCCAGGAGGCGGTCAGGACTGCCGCCTGCCTGGCGAAGAGCGAGCGCGAGCTCGGCCACCGGCCGCGCGTGGGCCTGGTCGAAGGCCTCCGCACCCAGCTCGCCTCAGTCGGCGCCCTGGGAGCGCACGCGGAAGGTCGACCGCCCCGCCGGCACGCGCGGGTCGGCGCCCTCACGCCTGACGTCTAATCCCGCTTGACCATTTCGTCGAGCGCTTCGCCCAGGCCGCCGAGGTCGGGAAGCTCGGCGTCGGGCTCCGGGCC
>DATACN010000076.1:0-4430 GCA_036258995.1 Thermoleophilaceae bacterium
GGTCGACCGTGTCGGCCGCGCCGGACTCGTGGGCCAGGATCTGCTGGGTGCGGAGCGCTATGCGCGCGGCCCGCTCGGTGGGCAGCGCCAAGGCCTCGTCGAAGCCGTTGGTGTGCAGCGACTGGGTGCCGCCGCAGACCGCGGCGAAGCCCTGCAGTGCGACGCGCACGATGTTGTTGTGCGGCTGCTGCGCGGCCAGCGTCACGCCGCCCGTCTGCGTGTGGAAGCGGATCTTCATCGAGCGCTCGTCCTCGGCCCCGAAGCGCTCGCGCATGATCCGCGCCCACATCCGCCGCGCCGCGCGGAACTTGGCCACCTCCTGGAAGACGTTGTTGTGGCCGTTGAAGAAGAAGGCCACGCGGGGGGCGAAGTCGTCGACCTCGAGCCCGGCGTCGATCGCCGCCTGCACGTAGGCGATCGCGTTGGCGAGCGTGAAGCCGACCTCCTGGACCGCCGAGCAGCCCTTCTCGCGCATGTGGTAGCCGGAGATCGAGATCGTGTTCCACTTCGGCACCCGCTCGCGGCAGTACGCGAACAGGTCGGTGGTCAGCCGCATCGCCGGCTCGGGCGGGTAGATGAAGTTCCCGCGCGCGATGTACTCCTTGAGGATGTCGTTCTGGGTGGTGCCGCGCAGGACGTTCGAGTCGACGCCCTGTTCCTCGCCCACCAGCTCGTAGAGGAGCAGAAGCACCGAGGCGGGGGCGTTGATGGTCATCGAGGTCGAGACCTCGTCGAGCGGGATGCTGTCGAACACGCGCCGCATGTCGTCGATCGAGTCGATCGCCACGCCGGTGCGGCCGACCTCGCCGGCGCAGAGCGGGTCGTCGGAGTCCCGGCCGAGCTGGGTTGGCAGGTCGAAGGCCATCGACAAGCCGGTCGAGCCGTGCTCGATCAGATAGCGGAAGCGCTCGTTGGTCTCCTTCGCCGTCGCGTAGCCCGCGTACTGGCGCATGGTCCACTTGCGCTTGCGGTACATGTCCGGATGGATCCCGCGCGTGAAGGGGTACCCGCCAGGCTCGCCGAGTCGCTCCTCGAGCTCCGGCGCGACGTCGTCCTCGGCGTACGTCTGCTTGACCTCGATGCCCGAGTCGGTGAAGCGGCGCGGGTCGTCGGGACCTACGATCGGAGCGATGCTCGGCTTGTGCTCGGGCTTCGTGGCCACCGGGACGGAAGGATAGGCCGGTGCCTCCGTTCGGTCGCCAGAGCCGCCGTAAGATGCCTGCAAGTGGAGGTGACGGTCCGCCTGTTCGCAATGCTTCGCGAGCGTGCCGGTGCGCCCGAGCTCGTGCTGGACCTACCGGACGGCGCGTGCGTGGGTGACGCCCTCGCCCAACTCTCGGACCTCGCTGCCGGGCTGCCGCTCGTGATGGCCGTGAACCGCGAGTACGCCGGCGAGGACGAGCCGCTCAGCGCGGGCGACGAGCTGGCCCTGATCCCGCCGGTCAGCGGCGGCGACGTGGCCGCCGCTCCGTGGGTGCGCGTCACCGCCGAGCCTCTGTCGCTCGACGCAGTCGCGGAGCGGGTGCGCGACCCGCGAGCCGGCGCGGTGGTGACCTTCCAGGGAGTCACGCGCGAGGTCGCGCTGCTCGAGTACGAGGCGTACAAGCAGATGGCGGCGGAGCGGCTGGCGTCGATCGCGGAGAACGCGGTCGAGGCCCACGGCCTGTGCGCCGCGGCGGTCGAGCACCGGGTGGGCCGTGTGCCGCTGTCCGAGTCGAGCGTGGTGGTGGCGGTGTCCGCGCCGCATCGCCCGGAGGCCTTCGCCGGCGCTCGCGAGATCATCGACCGCGTCAAGGCCGAGGCGCCCATTTGGAAGAAGGAGCTCGAAGGCGGCGAGGGGCGCTGGGTGCAGGGCCGCCGCCCGGGGGGCCGGCCCGCCGCCTCATGAACGCCAGGCTGCGCGAGCTTCCCTCGGTGGAGGAGCTCTCCTCCGCCCTCGGCGACCACCCCCACCCGCGGGCCGTGAGAGCCGCGCGCGAGACGCTCGACCTCGCGCGGGCGGCGATCCTCGACGGCCGCGAGCCTCGGGCGGATCTCGTGACCCAGGCGCTTTCGCGAGCCGAGGAGCTCGCCCGCCCCGAGCTGCGCCGGGTGCTCAACGCCACCGGGGTGATCGTCCACACCAACCTCGGTCGGGCGCCGCTGGCGGAGCCCGCGGCGCGCGCGGCGGAGCGCGCCGGCTCCGGCTACTCGAACCTCGAGTACGACCTGGCAGCCGGCGAGCGCGGCTCGCGCCAGGCGCACGTCGAGCGACTCGTGTGCGAGCTGACCGGTGCCGAGGCTGCGCTGGTCGTGAACAACTGCGCGGCCGCGGTGCTGCTCGCGGCGGCGGCGCTGGCCGCGGGGCGTGAGCTGGTGGTCTCCCGCGGGCAGCTAGTGGAGATCGGCGGGTCGTTCCGGGTCCCCGACGTCGTGGCTCAATCGGGGGCGCGGCTGCGGGAGGTCGGCACGACCAACCGCACGCGGCTCGAGGACTACCGGGCGGCGATCGGGCCGGAGACGGGGGCGCTGCTCCGGGTGCATCCGTCGAACTTCCGTACCGTCGGCTTCACCGAGGAGGCCGAGATCGAGGAGCTCTGCTCGCTCGGCGTGCCGGTGATCGACGACGTGGGGTCGGGCGCCCTGGCCGAGGGCGTCCCGGAGCTGGCCGGCGAGCCGCCCGTGCGCCGCTCCGTCCAGGCCGGCTCCGCGCTCGTGTGCTTCTCGGGCGACAAGCTGCTCGGTGGGCCCCAGGCCGGGGTCATGGCGGGCACCCGCGAGGCGGTCGACGCCTGCCGCAGCCATCCGCTCGCGCGGGCGATGCGCATCGACAAGCTCTCGCTCGCCGCGCTCGAGGCGACGCTGGCTCTGTACCGCGACGGCCGCCGGGACGAGCTGCCCGTGCTGCGGATGCTCACGGCGGGCGCCGAGGAGCTGCAGCGGCGTGCGGAGCTCATGCGCGAGCAGCTGTGCGCCGCAGGAGCCGACGCGCGCGTCGTCGAGTCGGCGGCAAAGGTCGGCGGCGGGGCGCTGCCCTTGCTCGAGCTGAGAGGGCCGGTGTGCGCGGTCGACCCCGGCGGGCTCGCGCTAGACGAGCTGGCGCGGCGACTGCGGGCCGGAGATCCGCCGGTGGTGGCGCGGGCCCGGGAAGGATGGCTGCTGCTCGACCCGCGCACGCTCGACGACGTCGAGGCCGAGCTGGCCGCCCGGGCGGTGGTGGCCGCGCTGCGGTGAGCGCGGGCGGAGTGGAAGCGCCCGGCCCGCCGCTCACGCTCGGAACGGCCGGGCACATCGACCACGGGAAGACCGAGCTGGTTCGAGCGCTCACCGGGCGCGACACGGACCGGCTCCCGGAGGAGCACGAGCGCGGCATCTCCATCGAGCTCGGCTACGCGCAGCTCGAGCTGCCCGGGGGCCGCCGACTGTCGGTGGTGGACGTTCCCGGCCACGAGCGCTTCGTGCGGACTATGGTCGCCGGCGCGACTGGCATCGACCTGTTCCTCCTCTGCGTGGCGGCCGACGACGGCGTGATGCCCCAGACCCGCGAGCATGCCGTCGTGCTGCGCCAGCTCGGCGTCGCCCGTGGCGTCGTGGCCGTGACCAAGGCCGACCTCGCGGACCCCGCGAGGGCCGCGTCGGAGGCTGCGGAGCTCGTGCCCGGCGCGACCACCGTCGCGGTCTCCGCCGTCACGCGCGAAGGGCTCGACGCGCTGGTCGCGGCTCTCGCGCGGGAGGCCTCGAGGGCCGAGCCACGGGCGCTCGACTCCGCCGGCGCCGATGCCGCCAGGCTGCACGTCGACCGCTCGTTCAGCCTGCGCGGAATCGGCACCGTCGTCACCGGCACGCTCTGGTCGGGAGCGCTCGCCGCCGCAGATCCCGTGCGCATCCTCCCGAGCGGCCTGCGGGGCAGGGTGCGGTCGGTGCAGGTGCACGACCGGCCCGTCGAGCGAGCCGAGGCGGGCCAGCGGGTCGCGGTAGCGCTCGCCGGAGTCGGCAGGCGCGAGATAACTCGCGGGGACGTGGTCGCCGGACTCGGGGCCACGCTCGAGCCCACCTTTCTGGTCGACGCGCTGGTCTCGGTCGAGCAGGGCGCCCGCCCCCTTGACGACGGGGAGCGCCTGCACGTGCACCACGGCACCCGCGAGACGCCCGCGCGGATAGCCCCGCTCGAGGCGCAGGCCATCCAGCCGGGCGGCGAAGCCCTCGCCCAGCTTCGGCTGGAGGCCCCGCTGGTGCCGGAGCGCGGGGACCTCTTCGTCCTGCGCCGGGTGGCGCCGCCCGACACAGTCGGCGGCGGAGAAGTGCTCGACCCGCGACCGCGCAAGCACCGCGGCTCGCCCGCAGGCGCTCGATCAGCTCAGGCGAGCCGCGGTGCTTGCGCGGTCGCGGGTCGAGCACTTCTCCGCCGCCGACTGTGTCGGGCGGCGCCACCCGGCGCAGGACGAAGAGGT
>DATACN010000077.1:0-4140 GCA_036258995.1 Thermoleophilaceae bacterium
TGGCGGCGAGTCCCACTCCCGCAGATCGGTGCCGTGCACCTGCCAGCCCATGGCAACGCGATCGGCGTCGAGTCCGGCCGCGGCGGCCAGGCGGTGCCGGTTCACCCTGACCCGCTCCTGGTCGTCGTCGGTGAGGATGCCGAGGTTGAGCGATTCGTAGGGCCCCTCGCTCACCCCTCCCAGCCGCGTCGAGAAGATCGCCCTGGCGCCGGGGAGGGCGAGCTGGTTCACGACTCCTCCCTGGCAAGCCGCAGAGCGGTCTCGAGCTCCTGGTCGCGGCCGTCGACGAGCCCCTCGAGCTTGCGCGCCAGCGTCTCCCGCAGCGCCCGGCCGAGCTGCGGGCCCTCGGGCACTCCCGCCGCGATCAGGTCGTCGCCCGATATCTCGAGCGTCACGTGGCGCAGCTCCTCAGCCCAGCGCAGGATCGGCTCGGGCGGGGCCCCGAGCGCGAGCGCGAGCGCCAGCGCCTCGGGCGGCTCCTGCGCCAGCAGGCCCGCCAGCTCGGAGGCACCGTGCTCGCGCGAGTGCAATTCCCCGGCCAGCCGGCCCCCTTCGCGCGCCGCTCGGATGACCGAGTCCCGTTCGGCGGCGGTCAGATGGAGGTCCTCGAGCCAGCCACCGAGCTGGTCAGGCGCCTCGGCGCAGATCGCGGCCAGGGCCGACAGCGCCCGGTCGGCGCCGATCGTGGTTGCCCCGAGCGAGGCCGAGGCCACCAGCGCCGGGTCGGCGACCAGTGCCGGATGTAGGGCGCGGTCCATCTGCAGCTCGGCCATCCGGGCCACGGCGGCGGCCGCCTGCGGCTCGGCCAGCAGGTCCATCAGCTCGTCGCGTACGCGGGCGCCCGAGACCGTGCCCAGGGCTCCCGCGTCAACCGCCGTCCGGGCCAGCCGCTCGGTGTCGGGGTGCATCGCGAACCCCAGCCGGGCTTCGTAGCGCAGCGCGCGCAGCAGCCGCGTGGGGTCGTCGATGAAGCTGCGGTCGTGCAGCACTCGCACGCTTCCGGTCTCGAGGTCGGCGAGGCCGCCCTGCGGGTCGTACAGGTGGCCGAGGTCGTCTCCCGTAAGGCCGACCGCCATCGCGTTGAAGGCGAAGTCGCGCCGGGCGAGGTCCTCGTCGAGCGAGGCCGGCTCGACTCGGGGCAGGGCGCCCGGCTGCTCGTAGGTCTCGCGCCTGGTGGTCGCCAGGTCGAACGCGAGGTCCCCCGCCCGGACCGTGGCCGTACCGAACCGCTCGTGCTCGCGGGCCTGCCCGCCGAGGCGGTCTGCCAGCGCCCGCGCTGCCGACCGGGCATCGCCTTCGACTGCCAGGTCGAGGTCGACCGCAGTCGCACCGCGCAGTAGGTCGCGGACCGCCCCGCCCACGAGATAGGTGGCCGGCAGCCCTTCGAGCGCCGGGACGATCCGGTCCATGCCAGGAACGCGGCGTACGCGCTCGCGCAGGTCGCGGGTCATGACCTTCATTACAGCCGTACGGGGATGCCGGCTGCGCGCATGTGCTCCTTGGCCTCGCGCACGCTGTAGGTCCCGTAGTGGAAGATCGAGGCGCACAGCACCGCGTCGGCGCCGCCCTCCTCCACGGCCTCCACAAGATGGTCGAGCTCGCCGGCGCCGCCGGAGGCGATCACCGGCACCTCGACCGCCTCCGCCACCCGCCGGGTCAGCTCGAGCTCGTAGCCGTCCTCGGTGCCGTCGCGGTCCATGCTCGTCAACAGCACCTCCCCCGCCCCCCGCTCGACCCCTCCACGTGCCCACTCGACCGCGTCGCGGCCCGCCGGGGTCCGGCCGCCGTTCACATAGACGCCGTAGCCGTCGCCCTCCCGGCGTGCGTCGATCGCCAGCACCACGCACTGGGCGCCGAACACCTCGGCGAGCTCCCCGACGAGCTCGGGCCGGGCGAGCGCCGCGGAGTTCACCGACACCTTGTCGGCGCCGGCGTCCAGCACCGCCTGGGCGTCGGCCACCGAGCGAACGCCACCGCCGATGGTGAACGGGATGAAGACCTCGTCGGCACAGCGCCGCGCGAGGGCAGCCACCGTGTCGCGCTTCTCGTGCGACGCCGTGATGTCGAGGAAGACGATCTCGTCGGCGCCCTCTTCCTGATAGCGCGCGGCCAGCTCGACCGGATCTCCGGCGTCGCGGATGTTCACGAACTCGACGCCCTTGACCACGCGGCCGCGGTCGACGTCCAGGCAGGGGATGACGCGCTTGAGCAGCATCAGCTCCGGCCTCGGCTCATCAGATCCGGGCCCGGAGCGCGTCCTGGGCCTCTCGCACGCCGAACCGGCCCTCATAGAGCGCCTTGCCCGAGATGACGCCGGCCAGGCTGTCCAGGCGGAGGTCGCGCAGCGCGCGCAGGTGCTCGAGCGATCCGATTCCACCGGAGTAGAGGAACTGGCCCCGAACCACCCGCGCGATCCGCTCGATCTCGTCGACGTCCGGGCCCGCGAGCATGCCGTCGCGATCGACGTTCGTGTAGATCAAGCCGCTGACCCCCTTGCGGCCGAGGTGGCGCACCAGTGTCTCCGGGCGCGCGTCGGTCCGCCTGGTCCAGCCGTCCACCGACACACGGCCGCCGCGCACGTCCACGGCCACGAGCACGCGCCGGTCCCAGGTCCACACGGCCTGCTCGAGCAGCTCCGGGTCCTTGATCGCCGCGGTGCCGACCACCACGCGGTCCGCCCCCGCGGCAAGAGCCGCGCCGATCGATGCCATCGACCGCAGCCCGCCGCCGTACTGGACGTACGCATGGAACTCGGCCTTGATCCTCTCGAGGTGATGGAGGTTGGCGGGCTCCCCGGTTCGAGCCCCGTCCAGGTCCACGACGTGAAGGAAGGTCGCGCCCGCCGTGACGAACGAGCGCGCCGCCTCGAGCGGGTCGTCGGCGTAGACCGTCTCCTCCTCGTAGCGGCCCTGGCGCAGCCTCACCGCCTTGCCGTCGCGGATGTCCACCGCCGGCAGGAAGATCATGCAGGCAGCGCGACGCAGCTGCGCACGAAGTTGCCGAGCAGCTTCAGGCCGTCCGGACCCGACTTCTCCGGGTGGAACTGCACCCCGTACAGCGGCGGGCGCGACACCGCGCTCACGAACTCTCCGCCGTACTCCCCCACGCCCAGCACGTCGCCGTCGCGGGCCGGCCTTGGGGCGAAGGAGTGCACGTGGTAGAAGGCGCAAGGGTCGGAGAGCTCACCGTTGAGCGCGTCGCGCCGGCGCCAGCTCACCGGGTTCCAGCCGATCTGCGGGACCTTGAGACCGGGCGCCTCGAGCTCCTCGACGCGGCCCTCGAGCAGCCCGATCCCCTCGGCGCCGCCGAGCTCGGTGGTGGACTCGAAGAGCAGCTGCATGCCCAGGCAGACGCCGATCGCGGGCACTCCGGCGTCGACCCGCTCGCGCAGCAGCTCGTCGAGACCCAGGCTGCGCACCGCCTCCATGGCCTTCGGAAAGGCGCCCACGCCCGGCAGCACGATGCCGTCGGCGGCCCGCACGCGCCCGTGGTCGCTCGTGACCTCCGGCCGGGCTCCCACGTGCTCGAGCGCCTTCTCCACCGAGCGCAGGTTGCCCATGCCGTAGTCGAGGATCGCGATGGCGGTCACAGCAGGCCCTTCGTGGACGGGATGCCGGTCTCCGCGGGGTCGGCCTCCACGGCCGCCCGCAGGGCCCGGGCGAAGGCCTTGAAGGTGGCCTCCACCATGTGGTGCGCGTTGGTGCCGGCCTCGACCTGAACGTGCAGCGTCAGCTTGGCCGTGTTGGCGACGGCCCGCAGGAACTCCTCGGCCAGGTCACTGTCGAAGTCGCCCACGCGCTGCGCGGGGAACGACCCGTCGAACGACAGGAAGGGGCGCCCGGAGACATCGATCGCGCAGCTCGCGCGGGCCTCGTCCATCGGGATCGTGGCCTGGCCGAAGCGGCGGATGCCGGCACGGTCGCCGAGCGCCTCGTCGAGCGCCTGGCCGAGGGCCAGACCCGCGTCCTCGACGCTGTGATGCGGCCCCGTCTCGAGGTCGCCCTGCACGCGCAGGTCGAGGTCGAGGCCGCCGTGGCGCGCCAGCGCCTCGAGCAGGTGGTCGAAGAAGCCCACCCCGGTGTCGCGCACGCCCTGGCCGGACCCGTCGAGCGCGAGCTTCAGCTCGATGCGGGTCTCGCT
>DATACN010000078.1:0-3003 GCA_036258995.1 Thermoleophilaceae bacterium
GAGTTCGACCAGCCCACCGAGTTCATCGAGCTGGCGGGCGAGGTCAACCAGGAGATGCCGTACTTCTGCGTCGAGAAGATCGCCCGAGCGCTCAACGACCAGATCAAGCCGGTGCGCGAGTCGCGGGTCGTCATCGTCGGCGTCTCCTACAAGCCCGGCGTGGGCGACCTGAGGGAATCGCCGGCGCTTCGGATCATGCGCCTGCTGCGGGAGCGGGGGGCAGAGCTCGCCTATCACGACGAGCACGTCGCCGAGCTGCCCGACCTCGGCCTGTCCTCGGAGCCGCTCGAGGCCGCGCTGGAGGGCGCCGACTGCGCGGTCATCGTGACGGTCCATCCGGGGTTGGACGTCGAGCGCATCGTGCGCGAGGCCCCGCTGGTGGTGGACTTCCGCGGCGTCACGCGGGGGATCGAGGCTCCGAACCTGGTCCGGCTGTGACGCGGCTTGGGATCGTGGGGCTCGGCTACTGGGGCCCCAACCTGGCCCGCAACTTCGACCGCCAGCCGGACGCCGAGCTCGCATGGATCTGCGATGCCTCGGAGGAGGCGGTCGAGCGCTGGGGTCCCTCGTTTCCCGACGCTCGCACGAGCAGCCAGGTCGATGAGGTGCTCGCCGACGAGTCCCTCGACGCGGTGGTGGTCGCCACGCCGGTGGCCACTCACGCCGAGCTCGCCCTGCGCGTGCTCGAGGCGGGCAAGCACTGCTTCGTGGAGAAGCCGCTGGCGCAGTCGGCGGCCGAGGCGGAGCAGGTGGTCGATGCCGCGGGCGACCGCGTGCTGATGGTGGGGCACCTGCTCGAGTACCACCCGGGCGTCGAGCGGCTCAAGCAGCTCGTCGACTCGGGTGAGCTCGGCGAGATCCGCTACGTGTACTCCAACCGGCTCAACCTCGGCGTGCTCCGCACCAGCGAGAACGCTCTCTGGTCGCTGGGAGCGCACGACGTCTCGGTGATCCTGCGGCTGGCCGGCGAGGAGCCGCTCGAGTGCCGCGCAGTCGGCGAGAGCTACATGCACGAAGGGGTGGAGGACGTGGTCTTCGCCTACCTGCGCTTTCCATCCGGGCTCGCCGCGCACATGCACCTGTCCTGGCTCGACCCGCACAAGGAACGGCGCTTCACGGTCGTCGGCTCCCGCCGCATGGCCACGTTCGACGACATGGAGCTCGAGCGCAAGCTCACCGTCTACGACAAGGGGTTCGACGAGGACTTCTCCTCTTACGGCGAGTACATCGCCCGCTCCGGCGACACCCACAGCTACGCGGTATCCAACGAGGAGCCGCTGCGGATCGAGTGCCGGCACTTCCTCGACTGCGTGCGCGACGGCCGCGAGCCCCGGTCGGGAGGCCAGAGCGGCCTGGCGGTCGTGCGCGTCCTGGAGGCCCTCCAGCAGTCGCTCGAAGCGAGCTCGCGTGCTGCGGCCGTCTGAGCGCGCCCCCGGGCTGCTGCTTGGTGAGGGCGTCGAGCTGCCCGAGGACGTCGAGCTGGGCGGGAACGTGGTGATCCACGCCGGGACCGTCGTCGGCCCCGGGGCGCGACTCCAGGACGGCGCGATCGTCGGAAAGCCGCTGGCACTCGGCCCCCGGTCGCTGGCCTCGCGCGATCCTCTCCCGGGCGCCGTGCTGGGCAGCGGCGCGACGGTCTGCGCCGGCGCGGTCGTGGTGGCGGGGGCCCGGGTCGGGGCCGGCGCCGTGGTGGGGGATCAGGCCCACGTCCGGGAGCGCGCGGAGATCGGCGACGGAACGGTGCTCGGCCGCGGCTCCCAGGTCGACGCCGACGTACGGGTCGGCGATCGGGTCAGGATCCAGACGGGCTGCTACATCACCGGCTTCTCCGAACTCGAGGACGACGTGTTCGTCGGACCGGGCGTGACCCTGACGAACGACGACACGATGGGCCGGCACCCGCCTGGAGAGCGACTGCGGGGCGCGCTCCTCCGGCGCGCCTGCCGTGTTGGGGGCGGCGTGGTGATCGTGCCCGGAGTGGAGATCGGCGAGGAGTCCTACGTGGCGGCCGGCGCCGTGGTCACCCGCGACGTCCCGGCGCGGGCGGTGGTGATGGGCGTGCCCGCCCGGACCGTGCGCGAGGTGGACGACGCCGACCTCCAAGAGAACTGGACCTGATGCGCCCGGAGCGATCGAGCTGATGCGCCGCCGCAACCGGCTGGCGGCCGACCGCCGGACCGTGGCTCTTGGAGCGATCACCGCCGCGGCGGTGCTGGCGGTCGTCGCCGGCGAGGTGGGCCGCGTCTGGCGCCGTGGCGCGGCGCCGCTTCCGGCCGACACCGACGACCTGCTCCAGGCGGCCGAGGTCGCCGCCGTCGAGACCGCTCAGGTGGCCAGGGCGGGCTACCGCGACGTGCCGAGCCGCGAGAACGCGCTCTTCAACATGCTCGCCTCCTTCGCGATCACCTTCATCATGGCCCGCTCCATCACGTACCTCCTGCGCAGCAAGCGGAAGGTGGGCCCGTTCCGCAACCTTCGCTTCGGGCGACGCCACATCCACCACTTCGTGCCGGGCATCGTCATGGCATTCGCCGCGGGGGCCGGGGCGATAGTGACGCGCGACGAGGACCTGGAGCCGAAGCTCGCGGTCCCGTTCGGCGTCGGGATGGGCCTGACGCTCGACGAGTCCGCCCTGCTGCTGGAGCTCGAGGACGTGTACTGGAGCCGCGAGGGACTCCTCAGCGTGCAGATCACGCTCGCGGTCATGGCGATCCTGGCGGCGCTGGCCCTGGGCCTGCGCTTCCTGAGGCGTGGCGAGGAGGTCGTCCTCGAGGCGCCACCGGGGCCCGCGGATCCCCCCTCGGCCGCCGCCGCTGGTTAGATTCGCCGCATGGAAACCGGAACCCCGCCCGACCGCCCGGACAAGCCGGAACCCGAGGGACCGCAGTCCCCAGCCCCCGGAGGGGCGCCGCCACCGCCGGGCGGACCGCAGTCGCCGGCGCCGGGAGGCGCGCCACCACCGCCCTCGGGGCCGCAATCGCCGGCCCCGGGAGGGCCGCAGCC
>DATACN010000079.1:0-16408 GCA_036258995.1 Thermoleophilaceae bacterium
CGCGAGCGCCTGCTGATCGCCACCGACGTCGCCGCGCGGGGGCTCGACATCACCGGCGTCAGCCACGTCGTGAACTACGACATCCCGAACTCCCCCGACATCTACGTGCACCGCATCGGCCGCACCGGCCGGGCCGGCGAGGCGGGCCGCGCGATCACCCTGATCACGCCCAAGCAGCGGCGCGAGCTCGAGGCCATCGAGCGCCATGCGAAGACCGAGATCGAGGAGTGGTCGGCCAACGGCGACCGCCCGAGGAGGCCCCGCCGCGAGCGCAAGGAGCGCGAGGCTCGCCGGCCCCGCCACACGAAGCCGCACGAGCGCGACGGCGTCCCCTTCGTGAAGCTCGTGTTCGGCGCCGGGAGCGCCCAGGGGCTCGAGCCCGCCGACGTCGTCCGCGCCGTGGTGGACCACACGCACCTCGAGAACGACGACGTGCGCCACGCCCGCGTGCTCGAGCGATTCAGCTTCGTCCAGGTGCCCGAGCCGCGCGCCGGCGAGGTGGCGCAGACCGTGAGCGGCAAGCGAGTCCGGGGTGTCGAGCTCCGGGTGGAGGTGGCAAGACGCCGATGAGCAGCGCGACCATGCACACCAGCCACGGCCCCATCGTGCTCGAGCTCTTCGACGAGGATGCGCCGAAGACGGTGGAGAACTTCCGCAAGCTCTCGAGCGATGGCTACTACGACGGCCTCACCTTCCACCGGGTGATCCGCGACTTCATGATCCAGGGCGGCTGCCCCCAGGGCACCGGCACGGGCGGTCCCGGCTACGAGTTCGAGGACGAGATCAACAAGAACAAGATCGTCCGCGGCGCACTCGCCATGGCCAACCGCGGGCCGGACACGAACGGCAGCCAGTTCTTCATCGTCACCACCGAGGCCGCGCCGTGGCTCGACGGCAAGCACACCGTGTTCGGCCGGGTCGAGTCCGGAATGGAGGCCGTGGACGCGATCGAGTCGGTCGAGACCGGGCAGGGCGACCGGCCGGTCGAGCCCGTGGTGATCGAGCGGATGGAGCTCCATGAGGGTTGAGCTCCTCTGGTGGGAGGGTTGCCCGTCCTACGAGCGCGCACTCGACGACCTGCGGGCCGCGCTGGCCGAGCAGGGATCCGATCCAGACTCGATCGAGGTGCGCCACATCGACTCCGACGAGCAGGCCGAGCGTGAGCGCTTCCCGGGCTCGCCGACCATCCGGATCGACGGCGAGGACGTGGTCGCGCCGGGCGACGGTGACCCCATTGGGCTGACCTGCCGCGTCTACCGGCTGCGCGATGGCCGCAGCTCGCCCACCCCCGATCCCGCCGACCTGCGGGAAGCGATCAGGAGGGTCCATGCTCTCGATCGGTGACCGCGCGCAGCGCTTCGAGCTGCCGGCCACGGACGGGCAGGAGCACGCGTTCCCGGCGGACGGGCGCCCTACCGTCGTGGTGTTCACCTGCAACCACTGCCCCTACGCGCTGGCCTGGCACGACCGCATCGTCCAGGCCGCCCAGGACTACGACGGCGCCGACTTCGTGCTCGTCAACCCCAACGACGCCGAGCGCTATCCAGCCGACTCCTTCGACGCGATGCGCGAGCGGGTCGAGCAGGACGGCGGCTGGCCGCTGCCCTACCTGCGCGACGAGTCGCAGGAGGTCGCTCGCGCCTACGGCGCCAAGACCACCCCCGACGTCTTCATCCTCGACGCCGACGGCCGCCTGCGCTACCGCGGCGCGCCCGACCCGGACTACGAGGACCCGTCCCTGAACGCGTCCTGGCTGCGCGAGGCGCTCGACTCGGTGCTGGAGGGAGAGGACCCCGCCCGGCCCGAGACCGACCCGGTCGGCTGCAGCGTCAAGTGGAAGTGATCAGCGGTAAGGCGACGCTGTCCAAGCGCGACGCCCGGCTTCTTCCCCTCCCGGCCGAAGCCATCGACGTCGCCGAGTGGCTCTTCGGACTCACAGACGACGAGTACCGCTCCTTCGCCAAGGCCCATCTCGGCGGCGGGCGATTCCAGACCTCCGACGACCGGCGCGGTTTCTTCGACGCGGAGGGGTTCCTTTTCGCCTTCATTGTGAATCACCACCGCGAGGAGGAGGCGCGATCCGACTACGTCCGCGTTCGCTCGTCGGACAGTCGAGCGTGGCTGGCGCGTTGGATTCCTGTCCCGCTCGAAGTCGTTTGGGAGATGGAGGTGCGTCCTCGCGCGGAGCAGGAATGCGAGCTCGAGTGCCGGCTGCAGATCGGACTGCCCGCTCGGGCACTGAAGCCTCTCGCAGTCCTGCTGGGCGTGCCCATAGCCCAGCGACGCCACATGACGGAGCAGATGACCGGATTCGCCGCCGACGTGGTCGCCAAGTACGGCCCGAGCGGCGACGCTCAGTGAAGTTCACGCCGCTGCGGGGACTCGTTGCGATCCGGGGCGCCATCGGCCTCAGTTGCTGGTTTGCGCCCGAGGTGGTCGCATCGATGCTTCAGCTCCGAACGCCGCTGAACGAGGAAGTTCGTTACGTCTGTCGGATCTGGGGCGCCCGCAACATCACGCTCGCGGCCGGCACGGCTGCCGCGGAAGGATCCAGTCGTCGTGCGTTGCTCGAGATCAACATCGCAATCGACCTGGTCGACCTCGTCGCCGGAGCGCTGTTCGTACGGGCCCGTCGCCCAGGCATGCTCGGCTACGCAACCAGCACACTTCCCGCCGCCGCCGCCGCTGCACTTGGAATCGCTGCCCGATCCGCGTCAAGCGGAAGTGATGGCCTCGATGGCCCGGCCGGTGTTGCTCAGGTCGCGCAGTAGCGCGTCTGGCTGAGCCTGGCGCAGTGCCTCCTCGGCGCTGAAGCCCGTGGCCACCGCCACCACCGGCACGCCGGCCTCCCGCGCGGCCTGCACGTCGCGGGGAGTGTCGCCCACGAGAACCGGCTCGACCCGCTGGCCCAACTTCGCCTCGGCTCGCTCGCGCGCGATGGCCACCAGGTCCGAGCGCCGCTCGTGGGGGTCCGAGCCGTAGGCGCCCAGCTCGAAGTCGAAGTGGCGCTCGAGCGCGAAGGCCCCGATCTTGATCGCCGCGTTCGCCTCGAGGTTGCCGGTCAGGAGCGACTGCCTCACGTCGCCGCGGCCGCCAAGGGCCTCCAGCGTCTCGCGCACGCCCGGATACACGCGCCCTTCCCTGCGGATCAGCTCCTGCCGCGCCTCGAGTGCCGGGACCAGCTCCTCGAGCAGGCGGGGAAGATGCTCGTCGGCGCCGTCGATCCCCTCGAGCATGGCCATCGCGATCTGATGGTCGGTGCGGCCGGCGTAGTCGACGCTCGACTCGAGCGGGCGCCCCACCGCCTCGCGGTAGGCGTCCTCGAAGGCGCGGCGCCCGTGCTCGGCCGAGTCGACCAGCGTCCCGTCGACGTCCCAGAGCACGAGCAGCACTAGCCGAGCTTTACCTCCAGCAGCCGCTCGAGCTCGGGGATCGTCGTGTCGGCGCCGCGATGGAGGATCGCGGTCATGCCGATCGCCTCGGCGCCGTCGCAGTTCTCCTTCAGGTCGTCGACGAACACGCACTCCTCCGCGGGCAGGCCGACCCGCTCGGTGGCGAGCTCGAAGATCTCGGGCTGGGGCTTGTGAAGGCCGACCTCGCCGGAGATCACCACGCCGTCGAACAGCTCGGGGAAGGCCTCGCGGTCGTAGCGGCCGGTGCCCATCGAGTTCGAGAGCAGGCCCGTGCGCACGCCGGCCGCCCGGGCCCGCTTGACGGCCGCGATCATGGCTGTGTCGGGCTCGATGCGGCCGAAGATGCGGTCGACCAGGCCATTCGAGTCTCGGATCCCGAGCAGTCCTCCGAACCCGCTCGAGAACTCCTCCTCCTCGATCTCGCCGACCTCGAGGCTGCGCACGAGCTGCAGCGCCCGCGGGTCGTCGCGAAACAGCTGCCTGACCGTTTCGGGCTCGAGGCCTTCCTCGCGGCAGAAGTCGCGGAAGGCGTCGAACACGTTGGAGGTCAGCACGCCTCCGTAGTCGACGATCAGGCCTCTCACGTGCTGGGCGCCGGCGCGTTCGCCGCCTGCCAGGCGGCATCGGCAAGCATCGGCACGCCCTCGTCGAAGGCGGCCAGGTAGGTGTCGTCGCTGGCGCCGGCCTTGTAGCGCTTGTAGTTGCCCTCCATGAAGACGGCCGCCTTCCACAGCGCCAGCGCCTGGTACCAGCGCAGGTCCGACACCGAGCGGCCGGTCCGCTCCTCGTAGAGGGCGACCAGCTCGTCGCGGGTCTGGAATCCCTCGCGCCTGGTCACCGCGCCGAGGCCGCTGAACATGCTGTTCTCGGGGTCGTCTCGCTCGATCCAGGTGATGGTCATGTAGCCGACGTCCGCGAGCGGGTCGCCGATCGTCGACAGCTCCCAGTCGAAGATCGCCACCACCCGCGGCGGGGGGTCGTCGGCCACCATCACGTTTCCCAGCCGGAAGTCGCCGTGCACGATCGTCGCCTCGGGCGACTCCGGCTTGTTGGCCGCGAGCCAGTCGCCCACCTCCTGCACCCGCTCGACCTCGCGCGTCTTGTTGTGGTCCCACAGGCCGCCGAAGCGGCGAAGCTGGCGGTCGAGGTAGCCGGTCGGCTTGCCGTAGCCCTCGAGCCCGCAGGCGCGCCAGTCCACCTCGTGGATCTCGGCGAGTGCCTCGATCAGCTCGCGCCCGATGCCGGCCCGGGCCTCGGCGTTGTCGAGAGCTTCGGGGATGTCGTTGGTGATCACCGTGCCGTGCACCTCCTCCATCACGTAGAAGGGCACGCCGAGCACCGACTCGTCGTCGCAGGCGAGGAGCACGCGCGGGACACGTACGTCGGTCCCCTCGACGGCCTTGAGCAGCCGGGCCTCGCGCAGCACGTCGTGAGCGGAAGGCGGCAGGGGCGGCCGGGGGGGCCGCCGGAGGACGAAGCGCTCGCCCCCGCGCCGGATGAGGAAGGTGACGTTGGAGTGACCTTCGCCGATGCGCTCGGCCTCGATCTCGCCTTGGCCGAGCCTCTGGGTGTCGAGGTAGTCCTGGAGCGGCTCGAGCTTGATCAGATCGTCCATGGAGGCGGAATCTAAGCGGAACTCCGCCCCTCCCTTGCTGTTTACATGGAGGCGATGCTCCGGCTGATGCCGCTGGCCCTCTTGATCGCCGCCGCCCTGCTCGCCGCGCCGGCCGCCGCCCAGCCGGGGAGCGAGGCCCGGTGGCTGCTCACCGGCGCCAGCTCGGTGACCACCAACTACTGGCAGGGGCTCACCGCGGATCCAGCCAGGCGTCGGGTGTTCTTCACCGGCCCCCAGGAGGGCCTGTGGCGTACCACCCCCCGGCTGCGCCAGACCGCCGGCCGCCCCCTGGTGATCCCGGCCGGCGTCAAGTCGGCCGAGGGCTACAACCACATCGGTGACCCGACCTGGGACAACGCCGAAGGCGGCCGGGTGCTGCTGCCGCTCGAGTGCTTTGCGCCGCTCCAGCAGGACACCAACCCGTGCGACACGGGCTCGTTCGGCGTGGCCGATCCGGCGACGCTGCGGTGGCGCTACTACGTGAAGCTCTACCCGGCCGAGATCCCCAAGGCGATGTGGGCCGAGGTCTCGCCGGACGGGTCGCGGGTGTGGACCAGCAGCGGCAGCGACCTGCTGGCCTACTCCGCCGCCGACGTCTCCTCCGCGAATGCCGCTCCAGGTGCCGGCCCCATCCGCGCGGTCGCCCGCCTCCCCGGCGCGGTGCCGCCCAGCGGGATCACCGGCGCGGTCTTCCGCGGCGGCCGGCTGCTGCTGGCCGGCGACGACGCCGGCTCCTTCCAGGTCTGGTCGGTCGATCCCGTCACGGGAGCTCGCCGGCTCGAGATCCAGCGGCGCATCTGCGGCGAGTCCGAGGGCCTGCACGTGATGCGCACGCTTGGCGGGGAGCTGCACTGGCTGGTGGCGCCCTTCGCGCAGGGCTGCCGGCTGACCTTCGGGTCACAGAGCGCGCTGCTCCACTTCTCGCGCCAGAGCGGGGCGCACGCGCTGCGGGTTTTCGCCCGCACGCCGCCGGGCCGCCCGCTCCGTTCGGCCCAGGCCGGCCGGCGGGTGCGCGTGGGAGTGGTGGTCAAGGGCCTGCGCGGCCGGCGCGGCATCCCGGGCGTGCGCGTGAGCTTCGCCGGCTACAGCGCCCGCACGAATCGCCGCGGCCGGGCGATCATCAGCGGCCGCTTCCACGGCCCGGGGCGCTACAAGGTGCTCGCGCACAAGGGCAACCGCTTCGGCCTGTCGCGCTTCCTGTTCGTGAGCGGGCCCTAAGGCTCTCGACCGGCCTGGATCTCGTCGAGGTGGCGCACGTTCGCCACGTCGTCGGCCTCGTGGCTCGCGGAGCCCTCGAACCAGCCGTCGAGGATCTCCTCGAGCACGGCGTCACTCGTGGTGCGCAGCGACAGCGCCAGCACGTTGGCGTCGTTCCACTTGCGGGCGCCGCGGGCGGTCTCGGCGTCGCCGCACAGCGCCGCGCGTACGCCCGGCACCTTGTTCGCGGCTATCGACGCGCCGGTTCCCGTCCAGCAGCACACGATGCCCTGCTCGGCCCTGCCCTCGGCCACGTCTCGTGCCGCCGCCTCGCTGGCCCAGGCCCAGTCGTCGCGCTCCTCATCGGAGAGGGCCCCGTGCGGAACCGGCTCGTGACCGCGCTTTCGCAGCTCCTCCAGCACGGCCTCCGCCACGCCCGTGCGCTCGTCCGCCGCCACCGAGATCCTCACTCGATCTAGCCTAGCCTCGTGGCCGATCCACTTGACTCGAAGCACGAGGTCGAGCAGGCACTGGAGCTCGCGGCCCGTGAGGCCGCCCGCTACGTGGCCGGGCTCGACGCCGATCCCGTCCAGCCACAGGGATCCGACGCCGCGCTTCCGCCTGCCCGCTCATCGCTCCCCGAGGAGGGCGACGGATCGCTCCGGCCGATCGCGGAGCTGGCGCGGCTGGGGCACGCCACCGCCACGCGATCGAGCGGCCCGCGCTTCTTCCACTTCGTGGTCGGGGGCACGACGCCCGCGGCGCTCGGGGCGGACTGGCTCGCGTCGACCCTCGACCAGAACGTGGTCGCCTGGCCGAGCTCGCCGCTCGGCGCGAGGCTCGAGCAGGTGACGCTCGACTGGCTGAGGCAGCTGTTCGACCTGCCGCCTGAGTTCGACGGCGTGCTGACGACCGGCGGCACCATGGCCAACTTCGTGGGCCTGGCCGCGGGCCGCGACTGGTGTGCCGGGCGGCAGGGGGTCTCCGCCGCCGAGCAGGGACTGGCTGCGATGCCCCAGATCCCGGTCTTCTCGAGCGGACACATCCACGCCAGCGCGCTCAAGGCCCTCTCGCTTCTGGGGGTGGGCCGGGGAAACGTGCGCAAACTGGCCGCGGACGGAACCGGCAGGCTCGATCTCGCGGCCCTGGGGTCCGCGCTCCGCGCCCTGGGAGGCGCGCCGTCGATCGTGGTGGCCAACGCCGGCGAGGTCAACAGCGGCGCCTTCGACCCGATCGACGACATGGCCGAGCTCGCCGAGCGCCACGGCGCCTGGCTCCACGTCGACGGGGCCTTCGGGCTGTTCGCGCGACTGGCGCCGCGCTCGGCCGACCTGGCCGCGGGAGCCGAGCGGGCCCACTCCGTGGCCGCCGACGGCCACAAGTGGCTCAATGTGCCATACGACTGCGGCTTCGCGCTGGTGCGGAGGGCCGACTGGAGCATCGACAGCTACGCGGGCCAGGCTGCCTATCTGCCCGAGGGAGACGACGCGCGTCCGGGCTTCGGGTTCCGGGGTCCCGAGAGCTCGCGGCGCGCGCGGGCCCTGGCGGTGTGGGCCACCCTTCGCGCCTATGGACGCAGCGGCTACCGGGCGATGGTGGAGCGCCACCTCGACCTGGCGCAGCGGCTGGCCGCGCGGGTCGATGCCGAGCCCGAGCTCGAGCGGCTCGCCGAGGTCCCGCTGAACATCGTCTGCTTCCGCTGGAAGCCGGAGGGCGCCGAAGCCGAGGAGCTCGACGAGCTGAACCGCCGGCTGGGGGAGGAGCTGCTGCACGACGGGCGCGTCTTCGCCGGGACCACGGTGTACGATGGCAAGGTCGCCTTCCGGCCGGCGCTCTCCAACTGGCGCACGCGCGAGGAGGACGTGGACCTCCTCGTCGACGTGCTGCTCGAGCTCGCCCGCTCCATGCGGCCAGCGACCGCTCCACCGACCGCGCCCCGGGCAGCGCCCTGACCGGATCGCGCCCGGTAGGCCGGCGTCCACCTGAACCCGTAGCCCGCGTGATCTCGGCCGGCCCGCGATCGGCAGGAGCGCGGAGTGTGAACACGCGCCGCCGCTCCTCGCGCGAAGCGGTAGTCCGAGTACCCGGTCACAAACCAGGGACTGCGCCTACCAACGCCGGCGTTGTCGCTGGCTGGGCTTACGACTTTCGCGCTCGTAGCGGGCTCTGCCCAGGACTGAACCTGCGGGTCGCCAATACCGGAGTAGCGTGGAAGTCACGTTAGCCGAGGGTCCTCTTCGCCCTTCCGCCCTTGGTCTCTGCTCTGGAGGGGCGCGAGAGAGTCGAGCCAGGCAGTGCCGCAGATGGGCCACCTGCACCTCAGCGTCGAAGCCTCGGGGACCACCTCATACCTGCGGCTGAGCGGCGCGTTCGACCTCGCAGGGGTCGGGCGAGTCGAAAACGCCCTCGACCGCGTCTTCCAAGTTCCCAGTACGAAACGAATCGTCTTCGACCTGTGTCGCCTGGGCTTCCTGGACGCTGCGGGCCTGCGGACGATCCTCAGGGCTGATCAGCGCGCGCGGGACGCGGCCGTCGAGCTGATAGTGGTCCGGCCGCGGGGGTGGGCGAACCGCGTCTTCACGCTCACCCGCGCCGGTGCGCAGCTCAGCATGGTCGATGACCCTGCGGTGACGGCGTGAACAGCGCCGAGGAGGTGCGGCGCGACCGCGAGCTGCGCCTTCTCAACCAGCACGCTTTCCCCCTCTGCTTCGTCAACTGCTCATGCGAGCGAGGCTGTCTGGTCTGCGCCTACACCGGCCTGGTCTCGAGGGGCCAGGCAAAGCAGATGGGTCACCGGAGCTCGCCGATCGGCCCCGCGCCGGACGCCTCGTCTTTCTAGGCCTTCCGCGTGACGTCCGCCAATCAGGTCGAAGATAGGGCGCTAGACTCGAGGTACCTGCTTGCGGGGCTCCTTCGCTTCCTCTCCCTTCTGGTGGTTCAACCCGAGACGAGGAAGCGGGCCGGGAGGCCCCCATGAATCAGCAGCGCGAAGGTCCACTCGCCGTCAACGCAGAGATCTCTGACGGCGCCGTGCGGCTGCTGCATGACTACACCGGTCGCGGCCCGACGCGGTCACGCACAACGATCCACGACGACACGGTGATGATCATGATCGGCGACACGCTCACCAAGGGGGAGCGCAAGCTGATCGAGAACGGCAACGCAGAGCGCGTATTGCAGCTGCGCCATGACTTCCAGATGGCGATGCGCGACGACCTGATCGAGCTGGTCGAGGGGGCGACCGAGCGCAAGGTGGTCGCCTTCATGAGCCAGAACCACATCGATCCCGATCTGGCCATCGAGGTGTTTGTGCTCGAGCCCACTGCCGACTAGCCACCGTGCGTAGCCGGAGCAGGTTCGGCGGTGAGCCCCGATCACTCTCGGCCCGAACGGTTTGGGGCAGCAAATAGCACGCAAATAGCGGCACTCTCGTGGGCGCTTCTCCCGCTTGCTGTGATACTGGCGTGCTCCAGACAGGGAACGGGCGCCGTTCGCTCTTGCGGCGGTGACGGGACCAACGAGGGAGGTCCGCCATGAGCGAGACCTACGCAGAGCCAGCCTTGGCCACCTACGAGCGCGAAGTCGCGGGGCTGATGGAGGCGGGGGAACCCTTTGGCGTCGTTGAGGACGCCATCGAGCAGGTCGCCGACCTGACCGAGAATGCGAAGGCCGCGCTGTGGCTGCTCGCGTTCTCGCTGCAGAAGCCCGGCGACCAACTCCGCGCCGCCCGCGGCCACCTCGCGTCCGTCGGCTGAGGAGGCTCGCATGACTACCGACGCCAAGCGACGTCACTGGCGTGATGCCGTCGACGACGCGCTCAACGCAAGTGAACGTGCGGACCGCTACCAGCAACGCCAGCGCGAGATACGACGCGGCCGAGGCCGCGCGAACGATGGCCCTCGCCCGCTTGAGTTCGACGAGTCCGGCTTTCCGATCCCGCAGCCGATCCCCGGCTTCATGCAACGCATCGGGCGGCTGATCCATGGCTGAGCGGATCGCGCGGCGGCTGACGTCGCCCGGGGCAGCAACCCGGGCCTACTGGACCGCGATTACGGCGACGGTCATGCTGCTCTTGTACATGGGCTGGGCGGCGTGATCCGGCTCTCTAGCCCGCCCGACGTGAGCGCACCGGGTGTGGCGCGCGAAGCGCTTTATGCGTTGGACACACGCCTCGGTGCCCGCTCCCCTGCGGGAGCGGCTCGACGCCTGCGCGCGCGAAGCCGGCTCGACTGGCGCGAGCATCTGACCCTCGGAAGGGCCGCGGTAAGCCAGCCACCCTAGCGCGCGACTTTCCGCCGGTTGGTGAGGGGGCGTCGGGGTCGCGACTCTCAGACCTGCGACTGCTTTCGCGTGAAAGCCGTAGCTACGCCCCGGGGCGTTCGATCAGCCCTGGCAGCAGCTCAACCGGGTCCATCCGGAGGAGCGGGCTGCGTCTGCGCCGACACCACCCGCTCGGAGCGCTGCCGCACTTCCGACGAGGCCGTGCCGGTCGCGGCCCGTTGGGCGAGCTTCGCCTGGTAAGCCGCCTGCGTCTCGCCGCCGACCGTGTCGCGGAAGCGCTCCTTGAAGCGCTCCGTGCGGCGGCGTGCCCGGAAGCGCTGCTCGGCCTTCGCCTGCTTGTGCGGGTTTCGATCGCTATAGAAACGCCTGGCCCACGGTGAGCGGGGCTTACCGACCCTCACCATGCCGTAGACCGCCAGTGGCGTGAAGAAGATCCCGAGCGCTCCGTGGAGAAGGCGTTCCTTCGCGAAACAGACGATCACCGGCAGGAGCAGGATCGCGGCCCCGACTACTGCGAGGGCGACGTCACCGGCCGCGCTCCCCGTGTCGACCTCCAGCGGGACCGCCCCCAGGAGCACGAGCAGCATCGCGGCGCCGGCAATAACCGCGGCATCAATCGAGCTTCGCCCTTCCCGCGCCCAGTAGACGTCCTCGAGGTAGATCCATAGCGCGAACTCGTCGATCGTTAGTCCCGCTCCAATCCCGAAGCAGGCGGCACAGAGCTCGAACCACGGGCTCGAGTCGTACAGGGCGAAGCCGAGCGCTCCGCTCGCCATCATCAGACAGATGCCCCATACCAGGTGGTGGAGGTGCAGCCCGCTGTCGCTGACAACGCTCCCAGGCCACCACGGAACGCGCGGGCTTCGCCCCAGGCGTGCGCTCAGGCGAATGAAAAGGAACGAGCCGAGGAAGCCGACCAGCACGAGAAAGACGCCCTGTCGCTCGTGCTCGACGAGCTGGTCGTGCCAGAACTCGGAAAGAATCGAGGCGGACAACGTCATCCTGACTCCACGGCCGACCCTAACTGCCCTACCACAACAAAGCCACACCTTCGCGCTCAGCCACAGCGACCAGGCGACTTAAGGCGATCGCTATGAGGGCCCCGCACTATCGCTTCAGGCGCCAAGCCGAAGCGGGCGTTGCGGCACTGCTACGCAGGACCCGGCTGTCTCACCGGAGCAGGTGCCGGGGCTGCCGATTGGCTTCGCACGAAGAGCAAGACAGCGGCGATGAAGAGGACCAGGCCGGTAGGTCCGAAGGGCGGCGGGTGGGCAGTAATCAGGAACCCCGAGACCCCGAGCAAGACCGGGACGGATTGTGGCGCACCGGCATAACGGTGGAGGGCAATCCCAGCCGCGATCAGCCCGACTATGAGCCCGAGGGTTCCGGGAACAGCAAAGACACCGAAATCGCGAACGAGAGCGTGCTCGGCGAAGTCCTGGACGAGCTCCGCTCTGGTCCCTGGTTCCACCTCCGGGCGTCCGTTTACCTCGTTGACGAGAACGGCGGTGGCAGTCCCCTGCAGCGTCTCATAGGCGCCGTAGAAGACCACGAACAGCACCGCCCCGACGCGGGCCACCCAAGCGGCGGTGCCCTCGACACCGCGCAGGAGGAGGAAGACCGCGACGGCGAACAAGGGGAGGAAGAGCAGCATCCCGATGTGGACCACCAGCATTCGGGTCACCTCGTCCTGCAGATTCCCGTAGATCGTGTCTTGCTCCCCGCCGGGATGGAAGAGGAGCAAGATCGCCCAGGCGAGCGGCACGCCCACCAGGAACATGACCTCCTGGCGGCTGAGTGCTTGACGCTGCACGCGCACGTAGCCTAACTGCCAGAGGACGCCCGATCGAGGAGCAGACCGCATTATTCCGGACGTTCGGCACGAGCCTCGGCGGCTGATCGAGCAACTCCTCACCTGCGTTCTCCGGCTCACGCATCTGCGCCTGGCCTGGTTCGGCAGGAAGTCTCGGTGCGGGGGTGTTCGGTTTCCCGGCCCTGAACGCCTATCCCCCAGACATCACGCGGGATAGGAGATAGTGGCCGTCGAACTTCCGGTCGTCGGCTCGAGGAGCCCGAAACGCAACATCGGCCGGCTCGACGGCTGGTTTTCGCGCGAAGCGACAGCTTGCTCCGGGCGAACGGCGGCTGGGTAGGGAGACGGTCTCAGCGCCGCTGCACCGCCGCCGCGTTCACTTGTGGTCCATATAGGACCAAAAGTCAGCACGGCGCCGCCGGAAGCGCCCCGAACGGCCCCCTACCCAGCCGTAGTTCGACCCGATGACCGCTTCCGCGTGGAAGCGTGCATGCCAGCCGCCGGGCGGCCCGTACCCTTGGATCGATGCCGGAGCTGCCCGAGGTCGAGATCACCGCGCGACGACTGAGCCGCGCGGTCGCGGGTGCGCGGATCGAGTCGGCGCTCGCGCCGGGCATGGTCACGATGAAGACCTTCGACCCGCCGCTCGACGCCCTGGCCGGCGCCGAGCTGCAGGGAGTTCGCCGGCGAGGGAAGATGCTGGTGGTCGACGCCGGCGACCTTTCGCTGCTCGTCCACCTGATGTCCGCCGGCAGGCTGCAGTGGTTCGATTCGCGCGCGTCGATGCGCGACCGGACGGCGCGGCTGCTGGTGCGCCTGGAGGGCGGGGACGAGTTGAGGCTGCGCGAGTTCGGCACCCAGCAAAGGGCCTGGGCGAAGCTCTTGCGCTCGGACGAGGTCGAGCGCGACGACTCGGTGGCCACGCTCGGGCCGGACGCCTACCCCGCGCCCCCGCCGGAGGAGTTCGCCCGCCTGCTCGGCGAGCCGCGCCACCTGCATCCGCTTCTGCGCGACCAGAGGGTGATCGCCGGAATCGGCCGCTCGTGGGTCGACGAGATCCTCTGGACGGCGAAGCTGTCGCCATTCCAGCGCGCCTCGGACCTGGGCGAGGAGGCGGCGGAGGACCTGCGGGCCGCGTGCCAGGAGCGGCTCGGCGGCGCGCTCGAGCACTACGAGCGAGTGATCGGCGAGACCGTTCCGGACAAGCTGCCGATGCCGCTGGAGGTGCACCGCCGCCACGGGGAGGCCTGCCCGCGCTGCGGCACGAAGCTCGAGGCGATCCACTTCAAGGACTACGTGATGTCCTACTGCCCGCAGGAGCAGACCGGGGGCCGGGTGCTGAAGGACCGCCGCCTGTCGCGGCTGTTGAAGTGACGCACGCCGCGGGAATCGGCGACTCCTTCCGCTCGTTCTTCGACGCGGTCGACGAGTTCTTCTCGGGCCTTGCGTCGCTGCGCCTCGGCCCATTGGTGCTGGCCCTTCTGCTCTTCACCGGCTACCTGACGCTGCGCGCGCGCGCCAGCTTCAACATCCTCCGCGCCGCCTATCCCGACGAGCGGTTTCGCTTTCTCGACATCTGGGGCGCCTACTTCGCCGGCTACGGCTTCAACGCCGTGGTCCCGGCGCGCGGGGGCGACGTCGTACGCCTGTTCCTGACCAAGACGTCGATCCCCCGGTCGAGCTATCCGGCAGTCGCCGCCAGCTTCGTCGTCGAGCTCGGCTTCGACGTGGCCATGGGGTCGGTGATCCTGCTGTTCGCGTTCAGCCAGGGCGTCTTCCCCAAGCCGCCCGACTTCGCCAACCTGAACGCCTTCGACCTCTCCTACTTCGCGCAGCATCCGCAGTTCACGCTGTTCCTGCTCACGTTCCTGGTGGTCGGCTCGCTGGTGGCGTTCGCGCTGCTGTCGGCCCGGGTCCGTGCCTTCTGGGACCGCGTCAAGCAGGGACTCACGATCGTGTTCGACCGGCGGCGCTACTTCCGCGAGGTGTTCGCGGTGCAGCTCGCGGGCTGGATCCTGCGCTTCTCCGCGTTCTGGGCACTGCTCGAGGCGTTCAACGTGGGCGGCTCGGTGAAGAACGTGTTGCTGGTGCTCGGCGTCAACGCGGTGTCGGCGGCGGTGCCGTTCACGCCGCAGGGTGCCGGGGTGCAGCAGGCGCTGCTGGTGCAGGTGTTCGCCGGCACGGCGGCCGGCTCCGTGGTGGCGGCCTACTCGGTGGGCCAGCAGATCGCGATCGGCGCTCTCACCTTCGGGATCGGCTTCGCCGCGCTCGTCTTCATCTTCCGGGTGCGCAGCTTCAAGGAAGTGGTGCAGCGGGGGCGCGAGGACCGCGCCGCGGAGGGCGAAGCGAGACGGCCGCGGCCACGCCCCACCTGATGCGGCGCTGCGACTGGGTCCCTGCCGGCGATCCCGAGTACCTCGCCTACCACGACGAGGAATGGGGAGTTCCGTCGCACGACGACGTCCACCTCTACGAGATGCTCACCCTGGAGGGGGCGCAGGCCGGTCTCTCGTGGTCCACGATCCTCCGCAAGCGTGAGGGCTACCGGAGAGCGTTCGCCGGCTTCGACGCCGCGAGGGTCGCTCGCTTCGACCGCCGGAAGGTCGAGCGGCTGCTCGAGAACCCCGAGATCGTCCGTAACCGGCTCAAGGTGGAGTCGGCGGTCAACAACGCGGGACGGGTGCTCGAGCTGCGTGAGGAGTTCGGCGGCCTGGCCGCCTATTTCTGGAGCTTCGTCGGCGGAGAGCCGATCGTGGGCGGCTGGAAGGCTCTCGGCGACATCCCCGCGGAGACCGCCGAGTCGCGGGCCATGAGCAAGGACCTGAAGGCGCGAGGCTTCCGGTTCGTCGGGCCCACCGTCTGCTACGCGTTCATGCAGGCCGTCGGTCTCGTCAACGACCACACCACCGGCTGCTTCCGGTATTCGGAGCTGATCGGCGCCCGTAGCGTCTAGGTGCCGAAGCCCTCGCGCGCCTCGCGCACGAGGATCACTGCCTCGGGGAACATCACGCGCATCGCCTGGAGCAGGTCGTTGGCCTGCTGCTCGGCGTTGCCCTGGAGGTTCATCCGGGACAGGCCGGCCACGGTCATCTCCACGGCAAGCCTGATCGCGTTGTCGGCCCACGCGACCTTCTGGGCACCCTGCATCTGCTCGGCGAGCTCGGCCATGCGCCGGCGCAGCTCCTCGGGGTCGCCGAACAGGCCGCCGAATGGGTCTTCCGAGGACATAGACCCATGCTAGATGACTAGGCTCCCGCGCCCATGGCGCTGCCGCCGCCCGACTTCCACTCGACCTGTCTGGTGACCGGTGCCTCGTCGGGAATCGGGGCGGACATCGCCCGCTCGCTCGCGCGCCGCGGGCTCGGCTCGACGCTGGTGGCGAGGCGGGCCGACCGTCTCGAGGACCTGGCTCGCGAGCTGCGCTCCGAGCACGACGTGCGCGTCGAGGTGCTCGAGTGCGACCTCGGCGACGCGGGCAGCCGCGACCGGATGCTCGAGGAGCTGGCGCAGCTGGCCGTGAGGGTGGAGGTGCTCGTGAACAACGCGGGGTTCGGCAGCGGCGGGCGCTTCCACGAGCTCGACCCTGAGCGCGAGGTGGAGATGGTCAGGCTGAACGTGGAGGCGGTCGTCGCACTGTGCGTGCGCTTCGCGCCCGAGATGGTGCGCCGCGGCCGCGGCGCGCTGCTCAACGTGGCCTCGATGGCGGCCTTCCAGCCGCTGCCGCGCCAGGCGACATACGCCGCGACCAAGGCCTTCGTGCTCAGTTTCACCGACGCCCTCCACGCCGACCTCGCCGGCACCGGGGTCACCGCGACAGCCCTCTGCCCGGGTCCGGTGAGGACGGAGTTCGCCGATTCGGCCGGCATCTCCACGGAGGCCGAGAGCGTTCCGGAGATGATGTGGGAGGACTCTCCCGACGTCGCCGAGCAGGGCGTTCGCGGGCTCGAGCGCGGCAAGCGCGTGGTGGTGCCCGGCGGGCTGATGAACCGCGCCACCACGCTCGGCGGCCAGCACGTCCCGCGCAGCCTCCTGCTGCGTGTGGCCGGGAGCCGCTTCAACCCGCTCGGTCGCTGAGGCCGTGCGGCGGCG
>DATACN010000080.1:0-6235 GCA_036258995.1 Thermoleophilaceae bacterium
CAGGTCGTCGCGCACGCCCTCGACGGTGACCGGCCCCGGCAGGTCGAGCGAGAGCGGATGGTCGGAGGCGACGACCTCTGCCTCCTCCGCGGCCTCGCGCGCCACCGCGGCCAGGTCGACGGGCTCGTGCGGCGACTGGCGGCCGGCGTCGGCGCGGGCCAGCAGCAGCAGGTCTGCCACCAGGCGGCGCATCCGCCGCGAGGAGCGAAGCGCGGCGCCGGCGATCTCGCGCTGCTCGCCGGCCAGCTCGGCCTCGAGCAGCTCGAGGTTGGCGAGGATGCTGGTCAGAGGCGTGCGCAGCTCGTGTGAGGCGTCGGCCACGAACTCGCGCTGGCGCAGCAGGGCCGACTCGGTCTCCGAGCGGGCGGCGCCGAGCTCGCGGAGCATGTTCTCGAGCGTGGCCGCCAGGTCAGCCACCTCGTCGTTGGCCTCGGGGTGGGGGAGGTTGACGTCGGGGTCGCGCGTGCGGGCCACCTCGCGGGCGGCGCGGGTGAGGCCGGCGATCGGCCGCATGGCGCGGCGGGCCACCCAGAGGCCGGCCAGGAAGGCCAGCAGCGTGCCCCCGAGCACGCCCAGTCCCAGGAACACGCGCACGCGCGCGACCGTGCGCTCGACGCTCCGCTCCGGCTTGCCGTACTGGACGTACGCCACCGCCCCCTCGAACCGCGGCGTAGGCATCAGATCGAAAGGAGAACCGCCCTGCGCCTGCGCGGGCACGAACAGCTCGCGCGAGATAACGCGGTAGTCGCCGGCGTCGCGCACACCCTCGACCGGTGGACCGAGCGGGGGCGCTCCCTTGGGGCCGAGCACGCGCCCCCCGCGGTCGACCACTCTGATCACCGCGTCTCCGGCTGCTGCCGCGGCCACGACGTCGCGGTCGAGGCGGATGGCCAGCCGGCCGTCCTCGGCCAGTCGTACGTCGACCTGGCTCTGGAGGTCGGCGGCGGTCGCGCGCAGGTCGTCGTCGAAGGCCGCCCGCACGCGCTGCTCGGCCAGTGCCCCGACCACCACGGCGAACAGGCACAGGATCATGAAGGTCAGGGCCGCCGAGACGGCGGCCAGCTTCGCCCGGATCGGGAGCCGCCTTCTCACGCTGTCCTCAGCACGTAGCCGGCGCCGCGCACCGTGTGGAGCATTCGGGGCTCGCCGCCCTCCTCGAGCTTGCGGCGCAGGGTCGAGACGAACACGTCGACGGTGTTGGTCTCGGCGAACGGGTGGTAGCCCCAGACCTCGTCGAGCAGAGCCTGCCGCGACACCACCAGCCGCTCGTTGCGCATCAGGTACTCGAGCAGCTCGAACTCGCGTGCGGTCAGCTCGACACGGCGGTCGCCACGCATGACCTCGCGGGTGTCGGGGTTCAGCCGCAGGTCACCGACCACCAGGTAGGCGCTGCCCCGAGGCGGACGACGGCGCAGCAGCGCCCTGAGCCGGGCCAGCAGCTCGTCGCGCTCGAACGGCTTGACCAGGTAGTCGTCGGCCCCCGAGTCGAGGCCCTCGACACGCGAGTCGACGGCGTCCCGGGCGGTCAGCATCAGGATCGGCACGTCGCCGGCCGCACGCAGCCGTCGGCAGACCTCTACGCCGTCGAGCTTCGGCAGGCCGAGGTCGAGCACCACTGCGTCGGGCGCGAACAGCGAGGACTCCTCGAGCGCGCTCTCGCCATCGCCGGCCACGCGCACGTGGTAGCCCTCCTTGTCGAGCGAGCGCCGGAGGACTCCAGCGATGTCCGTGTCGTCCTCGACCACGAGGACCCGTGGTGAGCCGCTCATGCACTCCATGGTAGGGAGGGGCCCGACTGCCGCCGTCGAAGTCGTCCTGGTCATGGCGAGCAGTCGCAGGAAGGGCCGCAGGCGCGCCCGCCGGCGCGGGCGCGGATCCCAGCTGCCCATGGCGCTTCCGCGGCTGCCGGAGCTCGAGCAGCACCATCGTGACCTGATCGGCCTCGGGCTCGTGGCCCTCGCGGCTTTCTTCGCCTGCGTCTTCTACCTGGGCTGGGCCGGCGGCGAGGTGGGGGAGGCGGTCGCCGACGGTCTCCTCTACCTCTTCGGCGGGGTCGGCTACCTGACGCCGATCGTGCTCTTCGGCGCCGGCGCCCTGCTAGTGCTCGAGCCGATGCTGCCGAGCGTCAAGCCGTTTCGCTCCGGGGCCATCTGCCTGATCTGCGGGCTGCTCCTGGCGCTGGGGGCGGGTGCGCTCGGCCCCGACCGCCCGGGCGACGCGTTCATCACCCAGGCGGACGAGTTGCGCCGCCACGGGGGCCTCGTGGGGGAGGGCCTCTACTGGATCGCCAGCACGCTCTTCTCCGACACCGGCGCCCACATCCTGTTCGCCTTCCTGTTGCTGGCCGGCGCCCTGCTCCTGACCGGCGGCTCGGTGGCCGGCGTGCTCAAGGCCACGCGCGAGAGCGTGACCGCGACCACGCAGCGGGTCCGCCGCTCGACGTCCGAGTTCGCCGCGCTGGTCTCCCAGGCGCCGACCGAGCGGGTGACGGAGCGTGACGACCCTCCCGAGGTCGAGCCGGTGGTGCGGGCCACCCACGTCGAGGTCCCGCTTCTCGAGGAGACCCCGGAGGACGAGCCCGGCGAGCCGCCGCCGGGTGAGCACGACGATGAGGAGCCCTGGGACGACGAGGACCACGAGGGCGACCCCATCGCCGAGCCCCTGCCGGGAGAGAACGAGCCCGAGCCCGCGGCCGAGCCTCCGCGCGACGAGCTCACGCCGCAGGGCGAGCGCCGTTCGGCCGTCACCGAGGCCGACGACATCGAGTACCGCTTGCCGAAGCCGAGCTTCCTCAAGCGCGCGAACGGCTCGCAGAAGGTCGACGTGCGCTCGATCGAACGCACCGGCGGCCAGCTCGTCGAGGCGCTCAGCCACTTCAGCGTGGAGGCCAAGGTGATCGGCACGGTCACGGGCCCGCACGTAACCCGCTACGAGCTGCGGCTGGCGCCCGGAATCAAGATGTCGAAGGTCGCCCAGCTAAAGGACGACCTGGCGTACTCCCTGGCCGCCGAGCACGTGCGCATCCTCGCCCCGATCCCGGGCAAGCAGGCGGTGGGCGTGGAGGTGCCGAACCGGGTGCGCAAGCTCGTGCACCTGGGCGACGTCTTCCAGGAGCCTCCGGCCAAGTGGTCGCCGCTCACCGTCTGGCTCGGCAAGGACATCGCTGGCAAGGCGATCGGCACCGACCTGGCCAAGCAGCCGCACGTGCTGGTGGCCGGCACGACCGGCTCCGGTAAGTCCGGCTGCATCAACGCGATGCTCTCGTCGATCCTGTTGAAGGCCACGCCGAACGAGGTGCGGATGGTGCTGGTCGATCCCAAGCGGGTCGAGCTCAACCACTACGAGCAGATCCCGCACCTGCTGACCCCGGTGGTCACGAGCCCGCGGCTGGCCGCCAACGTGCTCGGCAACCTCCTGAAGGAGATGGAGGGCCGCTACGCGCTGATGAGCCGGGTGAAGACGCGCAGCCTGCCGGAGCTGAACCGGGTGCGCACGCGTCAGGGCGAGCGGCCGCTCCCGTACATCCTGTGCGTGATCGACGAGCTGGCCGACCTGATGATGGTGGCCCCGGCGGAGGTCGAGGACGCGATCATCCGGCTGGCCCAGAAGTCACGCGCGGTGGGCATCCACCTGCTGTTGGCCACCCAGCGGCCCAGCGCCGACGTGATCACCGGCATGATCAAGGCCAACGTCCCCGCGCGGATCGCATTCGCGGTCTCCTCGCAGACGGATTCGCGGGTCATCCTCGACCAGAACGGCGCCGAATCGCTGCTGGGCCAGGGCGACATGCTGTTCCGCCCCGCCGGCGAGTCGCGCTCGGCCCGCATCCAGGGCGCCTACGTGACCGAGTATGAGATCGAGCGCCTGACCGGACAGTGGCGGCGCCAGGGCGAGCCGGAGCTGCACGAGGAGCTGCTCGAGGCCGTGGAGCCTCCGGAGGAGGAGGGCGGCGACGGCGACTTCGATCCCGACCAGGACGAGCTGCTTGCCGACGCCATCCAGACCGTGGTCCAGATGGGAAGCGCCTCGACCTCGATGCTCCAGCGCCGCCTGCGCGTCGGCTACACGCGCGCGGGAAGGCTGATCGACATGATGGAGCGCCGCGGGGTCATCTCGGGATACGAGGGCTCGAAGGCGCGCCAGGTGCTGATAGACGAGGCCGACCTGCCGCGCGTTCTGGAGGCGCTCGAGGAACCGGCCGTCGCGGCACCCGCGCAAGACTGACCACTCAGGACTTCCGCCAGAATACGGGCACGGATGCCCGGCATCGGGGACACCCTGCGGGAGGCACGGATGCGGCAGCAGCTCGACATCGCCGATGTCGAGGCGAGGACCAAGATCCGGGCGAAGTACCTGCGTGCGCTGGAGAACGAGGAGTTCGGGCTGTTGCCGGGCAGCACCTTCGTCAAGACCTTCCTGCGCACATACGCCGAGGTGCTGGGACTCGACTCGCACCGGCTCGTGGACGAGTACCGCCTGCACCACGAGCCGGAGGACGAGCTCGACGCGCAGCACCTGGCGCCGTCGGCCGGGACGGCCCGCGACCGCGAGCCGAGGGGGCTTGGCGTCGGCCCGCCGGGGCCCGGCACGGTCGTGCTCGGGGTGGTCATCGCGGTGATCGCGCTGCTGCTCGTGCTCGGGCTGACCGGGGGCGACGACGACGGCGAGCAGGCCTCCCGCACCGATACCGAGCGGACGCGGCCGGAGCCGCAGCGGACCGAGCGGCGTCCCGCTTCGCCTCGCGCCGTGACGCTGCGGGTGACGCCCAGCGTCGAGACCTACGTGTGCGTCGATACCGGGGCGGGCACCGACGTGGCCTACGAGGGCATTCTCGCCGAGCCGCGCACCTTCCGGGGCCGCCGCCTTCGGGTGAACCTGGGCAAGACCTCGGTCGAGATGCGGGCAAACGGGGACCCGGTCGAGATCGAGCAGGGCCCGAACCCGGCGGGCTTCGAGTTCACTCCGAGGGGGATGCGCTCGCTGCCGCTTGGCGAGCGCCCGTGCGCTTGAGCGCCCGCGCGGGCATCGTCGTCACCGGCACCGAGGTCCTGACCGGGAGGGTGCGCGACCGCAACGGGCCCTGGCTGGCGGATCGGCTGCTCGAGCTGGGGGTGGAGCTGGCTCACATCACGATCTGCGGCGACCGGCCCGAGGACATCGAGGCCCAGCTTCGCTTCCTCGCGGCCCAGGGGGTGGACCTGATCGTTACGAGTGGCGGCCTGGGGCCTACTGCCGACGACCTGACGATCGAGGTCGTCGCCGCGTTCATGGGCCGACCGCTGTACGTCGACGAGCAGCTCGAGGCGGAGATCGCGGAGATCCTCAAGCCGCTCCTCGCCCGCTTCCCGCACCTGGACCCGGAGGCGGTGCGTGAGTCGAACCGAAAGCAGGCGGTCGTGCCCGAGGGCTCGGAGATCATCCACCCGGCGGGAACCGCTCCGGGCCTGGTGGTGCCGCCGCTCGACGGCAGCGGGCCGACGATCGTGGTCATGCCGGGACCGCCCCGCGAGCTGCACGAGATGTGGCCGCAGGCGGTCGCCACGGAGCCCTTCGCCCGGGCCGTCTCGGCGCGGACCGAGTACTCACAGGAGACGCTGCGGCTGTTCGGCATCCCGGAGTCCGAGATCGCGGAGACCCTGCGGGTCGCCGAGCGGGAGGTCGACGGGTTCGGCGACGTCGAGATAACCACCTGCCTGCGACGCGGCGAGGTCGAGGTGGTGGCCCGGTACGAGCCACTCTCGTCTGCGGCCTGGCAGGGGATACGAGGCCTGATCGCCGAGCGCCACGAGCGCACGCTGTTCTCCACCGACGGCTCCACCGTCGACGAACAGGTGGCCTCGCTGCTCGGAAGCCGGCGCGTCGCCGCGGCCGAGTCCTGCACCGGCGGCCTGATGGCGGCCCGGCTGACCGAGCGGGCGGGGGCATCGGGCTACGTGGTGGGAGGGGTGGTGGCCTACGCGAACGAGGCGAAGAGCGCGTTGCTGGGGGTCGACCCGGCGCTGATCGAGCGCCACGGCGCGGTCTCGCCCCAAGTCGCCGACGCGATGGCGGCCGGCGCGCTCGAGCGGCTCGGCGCGTAGGCCACCACCCCTCCCACCACGTAGCCCGATGCTCCGGCCCGCTCGGTGAGCCGGGCCGCCATCAGGCCGCCGGTGCAGGACTCGGCCGCGGCGACGCGCCGGCTCCCGAGCAGCGAGGCCACCTGTTCGTCGACGGTGGAGCCGTCGGTGGAGAA
>DATACN010000081.1:0-3569 GCA_036258995.1 Thermoleophilaceae bacterium
GCCGCCTACGAGCCCTTCTGCGACGGCGTCTTCGAGTGCTGGACCACCAAGCAGCTCGAGGGCTTCACCGCCGCGCTGGCGGACGACCGCCGCGCGGCTTAGCGAACGCCTTCCGAGCGAGGGCGCGCGCTAGCGGGTCACTCTCACCGCACGGGCGGCGAGCTGGCGGCGGCCGGTCGCGGCGTCGAGCACGGCGGCCCGTACGGTCAGGCGGGCGGCGCCGAGGCGCCGCAGTGCCCGGAGGCCGGTCCTGGTCAGTCGGATCACGACGCGCGGGCGGCCGGCGGCGTCGACCTGGCGGATGGCCCTCGCCACCACGCGGCGCCGGCCGTTTATCGATGCGCGCACCGCCAGCTCGAGCCGGCCGGCGGAGGGCATGGTCCCCAGCAGGCGCAGGGCACGGCGGCGCAGCAGGCGGCGCAGGCCCGCGCGGCGCAGCGCGGAGGCCGCCAGCCGGCTGTTGGTTCGCGCCGCGTCGGCCAGAGCAGACGTCGCCACGGGGCCGGGGCCCGTCCCGCCCGTGGGAGGCGGAGGCGTGCGGTCGCCAGGATCGCTGGGACCGGGGTCGGAGCCGCTGGGCGGAAGCACGGTCCCCTCCATCGAGACCGCCCCGCCCGAGACGTCCATGAAGAAGTCGCCGCAGCCGCTGAACGACTGCACCTGGAGGCGGTAGACCCCCGTGACGAGAGGCTGGTAGCCGAGCTCGTCCTGGCGCTCGGCGCCCCGAGCCAGGGCCACCAGCGCCCCGCTCGGCGCCAGCAGGCGCAGGTCGAAGTCCGGATTGAGGGCGCCGCACGAGGTGGGGATGTGGACCACCGTGGCGGCTACCGGGTCGTCGAGCGAGGCGACATCGACCGTGTACTCCATCGCCTCGCCGGTCGCGCTCAGGCTGCCCTCGCGCAGGGTGTGGTCGGGCGACGGCGGCGGCGACGTGAGCGGGGCGCCCGCGGCGGCCAGGGCGGCGTAGGCGTCGAGCCGGCCGGCTCCGTAGTCGATGTCCGGCCCGCTGGTTCCGGCGACGGTGTTGTTGCCTCCGCGCCCCCAGTCGACGGCGGTGGAGCGCACCGCGTCCTTGACGTCGTCGTTCGTGAAGGCGGAGTTGGCGTCAATCATCAGGAGCGCCACGCCGGTCACGAACGGCGCCGCCATGCTCGTGCCGCTCATCGCCGCGTAGCTGCCGGAGGTGCCCGCCAGAGCCGACTCGATGTCCACGCCCGGGGCCGTGACGTCGGGCTTGACGCGGCCGTCGGCGGTGGGACCGCGGCTCGAGAAGTCCGCCTGGTAGAAGCCGTTCGAGCCGAGGTCCGCCATTGCGCCGACCGTGAGGGCGTCCTTGGCGTCCCCGGGCGACCCGACCGTGCAGGTGCCGGGGCCGTCGTTGCCCGCTGCGACCGACACGACCAGGCCGGCTCCGTGGGCGGCGTTCACGGCCAGCGAGTCCGCGCTCGAGCCGTCGCGGCAGCCGTCTTCCGGGTCATAGGCGCCGAGCGAGATGTTGAGCGCCTCGATGCCGTAGGTGTCCTTGTTCTGGACGACCCAGTCGATGCCGGCGACCACGTCGGAGGTGAAGCCCTCGGCGTTCTCGTCGAGCACCTTCACGCCCACCAGCCCGGCCCCCGGCGCCACACCGCGCAGGACCGGGTCGCCCCCGCCCTCGCCCGCGATCGTGGCGGCCACGTGGGTGCCGTGGCCCTCGTCGTCGTAGGGCGTCGGCGAGTCGTTGACGAAGTCCCTCCACCCGAGGATCTTGCCCCCGTCGAGGTCGGCGTGTCCCGGGTCGATCCCGGTGTCAAGCACCGCGGCGACGAGGTCGCCCGCCGAGTACGCGGACGTGTCGCCGTCGGCGTTGCCGTCGAGCAGCGGCGCGTCGAGCCGCGCCTCGAGTACCCCGAAGGAGCCCTGAGCCGAGTCGTTCAAGGCCCCCGGGCCGGAGCTGTGTGTGGCGGCCCGCACCGGCAGGTCCTCCTCCACCCGCTCAACCACTCCCAGCCGGGCGAGCCGCTCGAGCTGGCGCTTGCTGGCGGTCACCGCCATGGCGTCCACCACGCTGAAGCGATCCTTGACGGCGAGGTCCCCGACCGCTCGTTCCAGCGCGGCGAGCCGCTCGCGCGTCGCGTCGGCGGAGAGGCCGACCAAGACCCTCACCCGGCTCCTGTCGGACAGCCCGTCCAGGCGCTCGTCGAGGCGGTCGGCGATGTCGTTCCCGTCGCGATCCACAGGCGACGAGGCAAGGGCGGCGACCGGCGCGAGGCAGGCCAAAGCAGAGGTGGCCGAGAAAGCAGCTATCAGCGCGCGGACATACACCGCCGTGTATCTATGTCGGCGGTTCTGCGGCTTTCTTGAGCCTTTGCTCCGCCGGCCTGGCCGGGGCCTATTTCAGCTCTCTCGCCGGAGTAATACGATCCAGACACGATGGAACTCAGGGGGGCCGGCGGGCAAGCCGGCTGAGATAGTGCCTGACGAACGTCATTCGACCCGGCGCTGACCCTTCGAACCTGTCGGGGTAATCCCCGCGAAGGGAGCAATGCAGACGAGCACAGCGGCTCCCGCGACGGAGCCATCCGCGTCGCACAAGCCAGTCATCGAGCTGAGCCGCGTGGAGCGCCGGTTCCAGGGCCGCCGCCGCGCCGTCACGGCACTCGAGGGACTAGACCTGGCCGTGGCGTCGGGGGAAGTGGTGGCCGTCGTCGGGCCCTCCGGCTGCGGCAAGTCGACGCTGCTCGAGCTGGTGGCCGGGCTTCAGGAGCCAGATGCCGGACGGGTGGCCGTGGCGGGCGCGACCGGCGCCGGCGAGCGGCGGTCCCGCTGCGCCTACATGCCTCAGCGCGACCTGCTCCTGCCCTGGCGCGACGCCCTCGGCAACGCGGCGCTGGCGCTCGAGTGCCAGGGGGTCGGGAAGGCGGAGGCGCGGCGGCGGGCGGCGCCCTTGTTCGAGCGCTTCGGCCTCGCCGAGTTCGAGTCGGCCCGCCACGCCGGGCTGTCCGGAGGCATGCGACAGCGCGTCGCTTTTCTGCGCACCCTCCTCCCGGGACGCTCCGTGCTGCTGCTCGACGAGCCCTTCGGGGCGCTCGACGCGATCACGCGCGCCTCGATGCAGCAATGGCTGGCCGACGCCCTGTTGCAGGAGCCGCGCACCGTGCTGCTCGTGACCCACGACGTGCAGGAGGCCCTGTTCCTGGCCGATCGGGTGGCGGTGATGTCGCGGCGGCCCGGGCGGGTGCTCGAACAGCTCCAGGTCGAGCTCCCCCGGCCGCGTTCGCGGCGGGCTGCGGTGACCGATCCCGAGTTCGCCGAGCTGGAGCGCCGCGCCCTGGAGGTGCTGGAGGCGTGAGGCGGGCCGTCCTCAGCGCCCTGTTGCTGGTCGCGCTGGTCGCGCTCTGGCAGGGCGTCGCCTCGCTCGAGTCGGTCGACGACCTGACGCTGGCCTCGCCCAGCGAGACGCTCACCGCGCTCGGCGACGACCGCTCGCTGCTGCTCGACAACGCCGCCGTCACGCTGATCGAAGTGCTGCTCGGGCTGGCCATCGCGGTCGCGGCGGGGGTGGCCTTCGCTCTGGCCATGCACCTCTC
>DATACN010000082.1:0-3433 GCA_036258995.1 Thermoleophilaceae bacterium
CGCACGCAGTCGACCGGCGTGCCGTCGGTGGCGTGCCCGACAGTGCCGTCGCCCAGCTCGACCTCCTCGACCCAGAGCGGCGTACGGGTCGTGATGCTGCGCGCCGTGGCGCTGCGGTTCGAGTCCGGCGCGATCACGGCCAGCTCCACGCCCGGCACGTCCAGCAGGGCGCGCCGCATCACGTGCAGGCCGGTCGCCTGGATGCCGTCGTCGTTGGTCAACAGAACCTTCACGCGCGGTCTCCGAGGATAAACGGGGGGTCGTACCGCACCGATTCGAGGTAGAGGCCGTGCGGCGGCGCCGTGTCGCCGGCCTCGCTGCGCGGCCGGCCGTCGAGCAGCTGCCGGAAGTCGTCCACGCCCAGGCGGCCGCTCGCGACGGCCAGCATCGTGCCCACGAGCGTCCTCACCATGTGCCGCATGAAGGTGTCGGCCTCGATCCAGAAGCCCAGCGCCGAGCCCGGCTCCTCGAGCCACTCCGCGCGCAGCACGTGGCGCTCGAAGCGCACGTGGTCGCTGCGAGTCGGCGTGAAGGCCGTGAAGTCATGGGTCCCGACCACGGCCGCGGCGCAGGCGTCGAGCGCCGACCTGTCGAGGGGCTGGGGCCAGTGCAGCGCCCGCAGGTGCTGGAAGGGGTCCCCCACCTCACGCGCCAGCACGCGGTAGCGGTAGGTGCGGCTGAGCGCGTCGGCTCGCGCGTCGAAGTCGTCCGGGGCCGCCTCGCTCGCCAGCACCCTCAGGTCGGGGGGCAGCACTCCGTTCAGGGCGCGCGCCGGGGCCGGCTCGCCAGGGTGGCTGACGACCTGGTGGCGGGCGTGCACGCCGGCATCGGTGCGTCCCGCCACCGTCAGCGCCACCGGCCGCCGCAGCAAGACGGTCTCGAGGGCGACCTCGAGCTCGCCCTGCACCGTTCGCTGGCCGGGCTGGCGCGCCCAGCCGCCGAAGCCCGCGCCATCGTAGGCGAGTATCAGCCGAGAGGTCAGGGGCCTACCCGCGCTTGCGCGCCACTGAAATCAGGTACTCCGCCTCGAGCCGCACCGAACCGTTATCGGCCGAGTTCCACTTGGCCGCCAGCTCGAGCTGCTCGGCCTGCATGGCCTCGTAGTGCTCGGCCGGCATGTTCTCCTTGGCGGCCGCCTGCACGGGGGTCGCCTCCAGGCGCTCTCCGAAACTCTGGATGGAATCGGCTTCCCACACGACTCGCGCCCGCTCGAACTCGATCGTCGCCGCGAGCCCATCGAACCGGCCCTTCACCACCTCCTCGTCGCCCCATTCCTTGGCGAGCGGCATGTCGGGTGGGGGAGGCACGTACTTGCGCCCGATGTCGAACATGGCCGAAGCGAAGCTATCCCGTGTCCAGGCAGTCATCCCGACGGTCCCGCCGGGGCGAGCAACTCGGAAGAGCTCGCTCGCCACCCGCTCCGGCCGTGGAGCGATCATCGCCCCGAACACCGAGCCCACGCAGTCGAACCGGGCGTCGCCGAAGGGAAGCTCCTCGGCATCGGCCTCTCGCCACTCGATCTCGAACCCGAGCTCGCTCGTGCGCGCCCGACCCCGTTCGACCATCCCCGGCGACAGGTCCGACGCGACGACGGCGGCGCCCTCCCGTGCCGCGGCCAGCGCGAAGTTGCCGTCCCCGGCCGCCACGTCCAGCACCTCCTGGCCGGCCGATACGGCGCACGCCTCACAGAGCGCCACGGCGGCCGGCTCGAGCATGTGCGAGAGGCTGCGGTAGTCACCTCCGCCCCAGACGGCACGCTGGCGCTGCTTGACCTGGGCGACGTCCATGCGGGCATCGTAGGCTGCCGGCATGAAGGAGATCGCTCCCGGCATCTGGCACTGGAAGGCCAGGCATCCGAGGATCGGAGTCGACGTTAGCTCCTACTTCCTGCCCGAGCCCGCGGTGCTGCTCGATCCGCTGGCGCCCGATCCCGTGCCCGAGTGCCTGGAGGAGCTGGGTCCCCCGCGGGCCGCCCTGCTGACCAACCGCCACCACTTCCGCGACTGCGGGAAGCTGCACGAGCGCTTCGATTGCGAGATCAGGGCCCCGCGGACGGGCATGCACGAGTTCGACGAGGGCGAGCCGGTGGAGCCGTACGACTTCGGCGAGGCGCTCGCGGACGGCGCGGTGCACGTCCATGAGGTGGGGGCCATCTGTCCCGACGAAGCCGCTCTCTACGTCCCCTCGCTGGGCGCCCTCGCGGTCGCCGACGGGGTGATCAACTACGGCGGACTCGGGTTCGTGCCGGATCACCTGATGGACGAGCCCGAGCAGACCAAGCAGGCGCTCAAGGCCGCCTACCGCGGGCTCGCTGCCGAGCTCGACTTCGACAACCTGCTGCTGGCCCACGGCGACCCGGTGGTCGGCGGCGCGCGCGACGAGCTGCGTCGCTTCGCGGAGAGCTGACCGGCACGAAGAAGCGGGCCCGGAGGGGGCCCGCTTCTCCCTGCTACGCGATGGTCGCTCGGCCTACTGCGGAGTCGCGTCCGTGCGATCCGGCAGCGGTCCGCCGGCGCAGGCGTTGGTGACGGTGCTGTCGGTCTGCTGCAGGAACGGGTTGCCCGCAGCGATCCCGCCGCTGGAGCCCGCGCTCGTCGTCACGGTCGAGCCGGCCGGGTACAGCGAGCAGCCCTGCGGCGGCGCGTTACCGGGCCCGAACGTGTACGTCAGCTGACCGTCGAGGTTGACGTCGCGCGGATCGCCCGCCGTCGTCGGTATCGAAACCGTCAGGCTCCACGTGCTCCCGTTGGCGACATATCCGCCGGTGCGCGTCGACGTGTAGGTGCAAGTGTCTCCCGGATGCGAGACACAGCCCTGGCCGCCGGTCGGCTCGACGACAATCGGGTCAGACGCCGACGCACCGCCGGCAAAAGAGAGCACGCCAACGAGCGCGCCCGCAACGGCAAACTTCTTCAAGTTCATCCCCCCTGCGGAATGGACGGAAAGAAACGGGAGGGCTTTCCCAAGGCCGCGCCACTTCAAACCTCCAATCCCTACCATCCGCCTGGATGAAGCCGGCGCTGGTCGCAACCGCCGCCGCGGGGGCGCTCCTCGCGGGCTGCGGCAGCGGCGACGGAGAACCCGCGCAGGGCTCTCGCGAGCGCCCGCAATCGGAGGTCCAACCGGTCGAGGACGTCAGCGACGACCTGGCCGGCAGGCCGGCGGCGAAGGGCGCTCCTGTGGTGAAGCTGAGGCGCTCGCAGTTCGGCCGCGTCCTCTTCAGCGGCCGTGACCAGGCGATCTACCTGTTCACCCGCGACCGGGGGCGAAGGAGCCGCTGCTACGGCGCCTGCGCCAAGGCCTGGCCGCCGTTCTTCGCGAAGGGAAAGCCGCGGGCGGGGCCGGGCGTCAGAAGGGCCCTGCTCGGCACGACCAAGCGCCGCGACGGCCGCCGCCAGGTCACCTACGACGGCCACCCGCTCTACTTCTACGC
>DATACN010000083.1:0-8404 GCA_036258995.1 Thermoleophilaceae bacterium
GCTGTTGACCGTTCCGCCCGAGGGCCGCACGACCTGTCCCAAGGCCAGCCCCGCCGCCCCGACCGCGCCGCGATCCGCCGAGTGGCGTGCCGGTCCGCCGTCCGACGGCTCCCTAGGCTCCCGCTGATGGCGTCGATCGCCTCCCGACCCCGACTGGCGGAGCGTGTCAGCTTCCTCCAGGGCCGGGCAGGCAACCTCGTCGTGCCGGGCCTGGTCGTGGCGGGCCTGCTCGCCGTCTCCCTGGTGCTGCGCACGCGCGCGCTCGGTGACTCCCTCTGGATGGGCGAGGGGCTTTCGATCGGCATCGCCTCCCAGCCCTTCTTCGAGATCCCGGGCGTCCTGCGAAAGGATGGCTCACCGCCGCTCTACTACATGCTGCTCTCGATATGGATGGACGTGGTCGGCGACGGCCCGGCCGAGACCCAGGGCCTGTCGCTCGCGATCTCGCTGCTGGCCATCCCGGGCGGTCTGTGGGCAGGCTGGAGCCTGTTCGGCCGCCGCGCCGGCCTCATCCTGGCCGCCCTTTGCGCGCTCAACCCCTTCCTGACGAACTACGCGCAGGAGACACGGATGTACGCGCTGATGCTGGTGCTCTCGCTGCTCGCGACCGCCGCGTTCCTGCACGTGTTCGCGTTCGGCCGGCGCAGCTACCTGCCGGCGTTCGCGGTCCTGCTGGCGCTGATGCTCTACACGCACAACTGGGGACTGTTCATGGGCGCCGCGGCTCTGCTGGCGCTGATCCCCTGCTGGTGGGTCTCGGAGGACCGCGACTCGTTCAAGCGCGACGTGCTGCTCGGCTTCGGCGGGGTGGCGCTTCTCTACCTGCCGTGGGTGCCGAACCTGCTCCACCAGGTGGCAAACACGGGCGCGCCGTGGCTCGACCCGCCCAACTTCGGCGCTCCGGTGCAGATCGCGAAGAACCTGCTCGGCGGCGGTACCCCCACCGTTGCGCTGCTGCTGGCCGGCGGCTCGGGCCTCGCGGCGATCGTGGCGCGCCGGGTCGACGACAAGGAGCGCACGGCCATCTTCGCGGCGGCGGTCGTGTGCCTCGGCACGCTCGCCATCGCCTGGCTCTTCTCCCAGATCTCGCCCGCCTGGACCACGCGTTACCTGGGAGTCATCCTCGGCCCGCTGCTCCTCATCTTCGCGGTGGGCCTGGCGCGCTCGGGGAACCTCGGGCTGGTGGCGCTCGTGATCATCCTCGGGGTCTGGGCCGTGCCGAAGACCTACGGCCTGAAGAACAAGTCGAACGCGGCCGACATGGAGCGCGCGGTGGTCGAGGACGACCTGCTGCGCGACGGCGACCTCGTGATCTCGATGCAGCCCGAGCAGACGCCGCTGATCGACTACCACCTGCCTGGCGACCTCCGGTTCGCGACCCCGCTGGGTCGGGTCGAGGACCCCCGGATCATGGACTGGACCGACGCTCAGGAGCGCATGGAGACGGCCACTACGCAGGAGAATCTCGAGCCCCTGCTTGCTAACCTGCCGCGCTCGAGTCGCGTGCTCCTCGTCCATCCGGTCACCGCCTCGGCGAACGACTGGGACGCGCCTTGGACCGCGCTCGTCAGGCGTCGCTCCGCGCAGTGGGGCGACGCGGTCGCGAACGACCCGCGCTTCGAGCGCAAGGGTGTCGTACCGCACTTCTACCGGCGCTCCACACGCATCGGTGTCCGCGGCGTGCTGTACGAGAAGATCCGCTAGAGCGATGGCACAGACCAACGACAACGTCCCGGCGCCGGCGCCGCCCGCCGAACTGGCCCGCCCGGAGCTGCGCGAGAAGCCCACGGTGATCCTGGGGGCCGGGCCCGCGGGCCTCACCGCCGGCTATCTGCTCGTCAAGCAGGGCCTTCCGGTGGTAGTGCTCGAGGCCGAGGATCAGGTCGGGGGCATCGCCAAGACCGCGGTGCGCGAGGGCTACCGCTTCGACCTCGGCGGTCATCGCTTCTTCACCAAGGCCAAGGAAGTCGACGCGCTCTGGCACGAGATCATGCGCGAGGAGTTCCTCGAGCGCCCGCGCATGTCACGCATCTACTGGCGGTCCCCGAGCGGGGAGGGCAAGTTCCTCGACTACCCGCTGCGAGGCCCGGACGTGATGCGCAAGCTCGGGCCGGTCGACCTGACCAGGGCGCTGCTCTCCTACGTCTGGGCCGCGATCAAGCCGAAGGGCAGGGAGGACAACTTCGAGGAGTGGGTCTCGAACCGCTTCGGGCGCTGGCTCTTCAACCAGTTCTTCAAGTCCTACACCGAGAAGGTGTGGGGCGTGCCGACCTCCGAGATCCGCGCGGACTGGGCCGCCCAGCGGATCAAGAACCTGTCCTTCTTCCGCGCCGCGTGGGCCGCCTTCTTCGGCAACCGCGACAACAAGGTCACGAGCCTCATCTCGAAGTTCAACTACCCCCGCTATGGGCCCGGCCAGATGTGGGAGACGATGACCGACGACATCGAGCGACTCGGGGGGCAGGTCCTCCTCAACCACAAGGTCACGAAGCTCGAGTTCGATAACGACCGCTGCGTGCGCGTGCACACCCCCGAGCGTGTCTTCGAGCCGTCGGCGGTGATCTCGTCGCTGCCGCTGCGCAACATGGTCGGGATGGCCGATCCGCGTCCGCGGGCGGAAGTGATGGCGGCGGCGAAGGGCCTGCGCTACCGCGACTTCCTGACGGTCTCGCTGGTGCTCGACGGCGAGGACCTGTTCCCTGACAACTGGATCTACATCCACGACCCGAACGTGAACGTGGGGCGGATCCAGAACTTCCGCTCGTGGAGCCCCTGGATGGTCCCCGACCCGAGCAAGGCCTGCGTCGGGCTCGAGTTCTTCTGCTTCGCCGGCGACGAGCTCTGGGAGATGGACGACGACAAGCTCGTCGACCTCGGCATGAAGGAGCTCGAGCAGCTCGGCCTGGCGCGGCGCGCGCAGTTCGAGTTCGGGTTCGTGACCCGGGTCCCGAAGGCCTATCCGATGTACGACGCCGAGTACTCGGACCGAGTCCACACGATCCGGTCCTGGCTCGACGGGCTCGACAACTTCATCCAGGTGGGGCGCAACGGCCTGCACCGCTACAACAACTCGGACCACTCGATGCTCACCGCCATGCGTGCGGTCGACAACCTCGTGAAGGGCGCGGACCACGACATCTGGGCCGTGAACGCCGAGTCGGCGTACCACGAGGAGGAGAAGCAGCACGAGCAGCAGCCCTACATCGAGGCTCCTGAGACGGAGTCGATGAAGGAGCCGCTCCACTCCTAAACCGCCATTTCGTCCAGTGAGGGACGAATTGGGGTACAGCGGCGGCGGCTGCGGCCGAATCTTTGGGCGTGCCAGCCTGGATTCGTCCACTTCTCCTGGCGGCGGCGCTGCTCGTCTGCGCCGCGTCCACCGCTGCGCCGGCTGTGGCACAGTCGGACAGCGACTGCGTGGCCGACGAGCAGTACAGCGTGTGGGGCGACGCCCAGGCCGCGTCGCCGAACGCGCCGAACCCGCTCGTCGGGTTGACCTGGTTCGTGGACAAGGGCAAGTGGTTCGTGCCCTGGCAGAAGTACCTGGCCGCGACCGGGGAGAAGCGCGAACTGATCGGCAAGATCGCGCTGAATCCGCAGTTCCGCTGGTTCGGGCGCTGGGACCTCAAGTACGGCTCGATGGAGATCGCCGTGCGCCAGTACCTCGACCGGGTGCGCTGCTCGGGCGGGGTTGCCCAGATCGCCACCTTCCTGACCGAGGGCGAGAAGTGCGGGCCGCGCTACCAGGGCGGGGGTCCGCGGGCCGACGCCGCCTTCCGCCGCAACATCGCGGCACTCGCGCGCGGCATTGGAGGCGACCGCGTGGTGGTGGCCTACGAGCCGGACTCGCTCGGCACCGTGGGCTGCCTGGCCCGCAGCCGGCGCAAGGCGCGCATGAACAACCTGCGCTACGGCGTCGACGTGCTGTCGAAGGTGCCCAACGCCACGGTCTACATCGAGGGCGAGGCGCCCGACTGGGAGGGCGCGCCGACGATCGCGAGGAAGCTCCGCTACGTCGGCATCCACAAGGTGCGCGGCTTCATGCTCAACGCCACCCACATGGTGGGCAACCGGGAGAACATCCGCTTCGGCGCCCGCATCTCGCGGATGACCGGCGGCAAGCACTTCATCGTCAACACCTCCGACAACGGCAACGGGCCTCTCTATCGCTGGGTGAGGGGCAAGCGCAAGCCGGTCTGGTGCAACCCCCCGAACTCCGCGCTCGGGACCCCGGCCACGACCAACACGGGACACCCCAAGGCCGACGGGTTCTTCTGGATCAACCGGCCAGGCACGTCCCACGGCGCCTGCAACGGCGGACCGACTCCGACGGGGCGCTGGTGGGAGGAGCGGGCGCTGGCGATGGCGCGTAGAGCGAAGTTCTAGGCCCCCGAGCTTCAGGACCGCCCAGAACTGCCGATCACAGGTTGTGTTGATGAGTCTCGTGCATCGACTTCGTCCAGCCCTCGTCGCCGGTGCGCTCCTGGCAGTTCTCGCCTTCGCAGCCGGCGCAAGCGGCCAGGCGCCGCCTCCCGATCCGCGCGGGGTGGACCCGAACTCGCCCAATCCGCTGGTGGGCGTCGACTTCTTCGTCGACCGTGAGTGGGCCCCGGCCTGGCGGTCGTACCTGACGCTACGCCGCCAGGGCCGCAGCGGCGAGGCGGCGCTGATGTACAAGGTCGCCCGTCAGCCGCAGTTCAAGTGGTTTGGCCGCTGGGCGGGCTACGGCAGCCCCTACCGGACGGTCCGCCGCTACCTGCGCCGGGTCCAACAGCAGCAGCCGGGCTCGGTCGCGCAGCTCGTCACCATGCGGCACGAGGGCCGCAAGTGCGGCGGCGGCTACACCGGTGGCGGCCGCAAGGCCGACCGGACATTCAAGCGCTGGATTCGCGGGTTCGCGAAGGCCGTCGGCACGCACCGCGTGATGATCGCCTACGAGCCCGACTCGGTCGGCACCGTCCGCTGCCTCGCGCCGCATCGCCGCATGGCGCGGTTGCGCACCCTCCGGGCCGGCCTCAAGACGCTCTCGCAGCTGCCCAACGCGACGGTCTACCTCGAGGGCGAGGCCTCCGACTGGGAGCCGGCCCGGATCGTCGCCAAGAAGCTGCGCTTCATCGGCATCCACCGGGTGCGCGGGTTCATGCTGAATGCCACCCACAAGGACTTCACGCTCCGCAACATCCGCTTCGGCCTGGCCGTCTCGCGGATGACCGGCGGCAAGCCGTTCATCATCAACACGTCCCACAACGGCAACGGCCCGATGCACTTCCGCAAGTGGATCGACCGCAGCCGCAACCTATGGCGGCGCGTCAACGTTTGGTGCAACCCGCCGAACGAGGCCCTCGGCGAGGCGCCTTCGACCCAGACGGCGCACCCCAAGGTCGACATGTATGCCTGGATCGAGCGCCCTGGCTTCTCGAACGGCTTCTGCAACGGCGGCCCGAAGGTGGGCGGTTGGTGGAAGGAACGCGCGCTGCTGATGGCAAAGCGCGCGGACTGGGAGTAGGTCCCTCGCTGCTTTACTGCCCTCTCGGGCGGGCGAGTGGGGCGAAGTGCCCGGTTGACGGCAGCTGAGCGGCGGCATTACGGTAGGAGGCCATGGTCCCTCGGCTGCTCGCGGCCGCTGTCCTCGCGTTTGTGCTCGCGGTTCCGGCGAGCGCGGGCGCCGACGTCAAGTCGAGGAGGGACGCCGGCGGCGCGAGAGGCGGCGGCGCCGCGCTCGACATCGCGCGGGTGACCGCTGCGGGCAATAGCGCCGGGCTCGCGGTGACGGTGCGGATGAAGGGCAACTTCGAGCGCGCCGTCGGCCGTGGGCGGCTTCGGCACGCAGCCCTGGCACTGGTGCTCCGTCCACGCTCCCGATCCGCGCGGCCGTCGATCCTCGCCACCACCGGCCCGTCGTCCGATCCCGACGCGCTCGAGCGCACGCGCTCGAGGTCGACTGCCGTCGCTCGCCGTGGGCGAACCGTGGACTTCGTCATCGTCGGCGGGGGGCTCGATCAGGTCGGTCGAATCCAGGTGAAGGCCTTCCGCCGCCTCCCGGCCCGCCGCGGCCGGGCCCGCTCTTCCGACGACATCCGCATCAGCGAGGCGCAGGCGAGGTTCATACTCGGCGAGACCGGCGGCGATGCGGCGACCGTGGGCGTCCCTGCGACCGACGACGACTGCGAGGAGCTCCGGGCGACCGCCCGCGCTCTCAAGGGAGAGCTCGACCGTCTCAGGGCCGAGCTCGGGCGACATCCGTCCGGCCCGGGCCGCAGGGCGCTGAACGAGGCTGTGGACCTCTTTTCCCGGCTGCACGAGGACACCCTCGCCGAGCTCGTCCGCAGGTGTGGCGCGCGGCTGCGGGCGGTATGTGGCGGCTACCGCCACCTCCAGCCGGGCAAGAGCCGCGTCAGCGCGGACTTCGAGTACGACGTGGCGTTCGACGACCGGATCTTCATCGCAAACTTCGTCTTCGAGTACCTCGATCCGGCGACCGGGCAGTACACGGAGCCGGAGAGGCAAGCCGGCGATAGGACGGAGATCGTGAGGCTCGCCGCGAACCGCAGGCGGATCCAGCGGGACATCCATCAGGTTGGCCGCTACCGGATCACCTTCTCCGTGCGGGTCCGCGATGTCGAGGACCGGGTGTCCATCGAGGTCGACGTCCCACCATCGCCGCCGGAGACCGGCGGGCAGTGCCCACCGGGCGCCTGAGCACGGCGAAGCCCGCTAGAGCTGGTCCTCCTCGGTGCCCGGCCGGTAGCGGCGCGGGGCGAACGGGGCCAGCTCGCGGGCCCGGGGGATCTGGATCACCGGGGCGCCGTAGGCCTGGTCGCAGTCGCGAAGGCGGTAGATCGTCGTGACCGGGCCCGGGCGGTGGTAGGCGGCCGGGTAGTAGCTGAACGAGTGATCGAAGTGAAATGGCTCGGGCTCGGCGCCTTCGTCGTATGGGCTGAAGCGGCGCAGCACGTCGGCCTCGCGTTCCAGGCGCTCGTAGTAGGCGGTGGCCCTCGGGTCGCGCGCGACGGCAACGCGCTCGCGGACGGTGCCGAACGTGACGACGTGGCAGTAGCCGTAGAAGCGCAGGTCGTCGATCACCTCCGGGGCCAGGACCAGGTGGTACGCGGACGCCCGCACGCCCCCGTCGGGGCGGGTGAACTGACCGGGCAGGAACCGGGCGCAGATCCGCTCGCCGCCGGGGCCGGGGTAGGCGTAGCCGGGCCGCGGCCAGTCGTCGCCACCGGGCAGCCGCCAGCGGTCGTCCTTCGGGCAGCGCCGCAGCCACGAAGGGAACCGCCCCTCGGGGTTGGTCCGGAACCAGCGCCCGGGGACGGCCGGCTCGATCGAGACCCGGAGGGCCGGCGCGAAGCGGTCGACGAGGAAGTCGCGGGCCTGCTCGCGGGTGTCGTCGCGGCCGAGCACCAGCGCCGTGCGCACGTCGGCGGCGAGCGGCTGGGCGAGTACGAGGAGCGTTACGCCCACCAGCACGGCGGTACGGGCAAGCCTCCTGGGAGGCACCAGGTCGGCCAGCCGCACCAGGGCCACGGCCGCCAGCATCGCCAGCGCGGGGTAGGCCGGCAGCAGCCAGCGGCCGAAGTAGCGCGACTGCAGGGCGAGGTATGCGAACAGCGCCAGCGGCAGCGCCACCAGGATCAGGCCGCGGACCAGGTCGCGGCGCAGCTCGAGCACGGCGCCGGCGAGGGCCGCCAACGCCGCGGCCCAGCCGAGTCCCCAGGTGAGGCTGTCGAGGTAGTAGGCGACGCCGCCGGACTGCTGGCCGGGCTTCGGCTCGTCGGCGGCCACCTCGGCCTGCTCCCGGAGGTCGGTCCAGAACTCGTCGAACGAGCCGAGCAGGTAGGGGTTCAGGACGACGAAGACGACCGCCGCCAGGCCCACGCCGGCCCCCAGGCCGAGCAGCGGGCGCGGGCCGTCCGCCCGCAGGCGCGCCAGGGCGGCGATCCCGAGCGGCAGCAGCGCCAGGCCGGCCGTGTACTTGAACGACAGCGCCAGTCCCGCCGCAGCCCCTCCCAGCGCGAAGTCGCGCAGGCGGCCGTCCTCATAGGCGCGCACCGACCACATCAGCGACAGGCCGACACCGATCAGCGCCCCGACGTCGGTCACCGCGATCCGCGAGTACGCGACAGGCAGGAACGCGAACGCCACGATCGCCGCGGCGACGAGCGCCTCGCGCACGCCCCAGATGCGCCGGGCGGCCCAGTAGGCCGCTCCCGCGCCCGCCACTCCCAGCACGGCCGCGACGGTGCGCGCCACCACCCAGATCTCGCCCGGGTCCTTCGTGAACTGGTCGGTTACGTTGCCCCAGTCCAGGTCGAAGAGGAAGCCGAGCGGCCCGTACAGGACCCTCAGCACCACGAACAGCAGGTATGTGAATGCGGCCGGGTTCTGGTAGTAGCCGGGG
>DATACN010000084.1:0-10168 GCA_036258995.1 Thermoleophilaceae bacterium
CCCGCGGCGACCGCACCCTGCAGCGACCCCGGATCGGCGGCGAACGTCATCCGCGCCGCGGGGATCCTCGGGTGTGGGCCGGTGATCCTCGGGACGTCGGAGGAGTGCGCGCGGCTGCACGGGCCACTGCTTCGGCGACCATCTGCACTTCGAGACCTGGGTGCGCGCCCGCCCGGTCGATCCGATGACCTTCTTCTAGACCAAGGCACAGGGAGGCCGGGGTCGTGCGCGGGGTCGCCGCGGCGCTACGATGAGTCCGAGGGAAGCAACATGGTCATGCTCGGCATCGCGCTGCTGGTCATCGGCGCCGGGCTTCTCGTCGCCGAAGCCCACCTGCCCACCTACGGATTGCTGGGCGTGACCGGGTTTGTGGCCGCCGTCGCAGGCACCGCGCTGGCGATCGACGGGGCGGGCGCTGGCCTCGTGCTGGTGCTGGTGGTGACTCTCACGCTCGCCGCGCTGGGCGGGGCGCTGCTCTACGTAGCGGGCCGGCAGACGCTCGCCGCGGTGCGCAGCCGCACGCTCACCGGCGCGGAGGGTCTCGTTGGACGGCTAGGCGTGGTGCGCGCCGCTCCGGATCCGCTTGGCCAGGTGTTCGTCGACGGCGCCCTTTGGCGGGCGCGGCCCTGCTGGGGCGCCGACGAGGAGCTGAACGAGGGCGACCCGGTGGTGGTGGAGCGGGTGCAGGGGTTGACGCTCGGAGTGCGCCGGGCCGAGGAGTGGGAGCTCGAGGCATGACCGCGGTCATCGTCACGCTGGTGATTCTCGCCACGGTCCTGGCCGCGCTGGCCGGCGCCTCGGTTCGAATCCTGCGTGAATACGAGCGGGCCGTGGTGTTCAGGCTGGGGCGCCTGATCGGCCAGAAGGGGCCGGGCATCGTGCTGCTGATCCCGGCCGTCGATCGCATGGTGCGGGTGGACCTGCGCACCGTGACCTTCGACGTGCCGCCGCAGGACCTGATCACGCGCGACAACGTGCCCGCCAAGGTCAATGCCGTCGCGTACTACCGGGTGATCGACGCAGTGAAAGCCGTGGTCGAGGTCGAGCGGTACGGCGTGGCTACCTCGCAGATAGCGCAGACCACGCTGCGATCGGTACTGGGAAAGGCCGATCTCGACATGCTGCTGTCCGAGCGCGAGCGGCTGAACGAGAGCCTCCAGCAGATAATCGACGACCAGACCGATCCCTGGGGCATCAAGGTCACGACCGTCGAGATAAAGGACGTCGGCATTCCCTCGGGCATGCAGCGGGCCATGGCTCGCCAGGCCGAGGCCGAGCGCGAGCGGCGCGCGAAGGTCATCAACGCCGAGGGCGAGTTTCAGGCGGCGGAGCGGCTGTTCGACGCTTCCGAGATCCTGAGTGCCAGCCCGTCGGCGCTGCAGTTGCGCTACCTGCAGACGCTGCTCGAGATGGGGAACAGCGAGAGCTCGACGATCGTGTTCCCGCTGCCCATCGACCTGATCCGGCCGCTGCTCGACTCGGCCGGGGGCGGCTCGAAGCGGGAGCGCCCGATGCATTCCGCCGAGCGCGAACGGCTCGAGGCCGGCGAGCGCGAGCGAGACGAGGAGAAGCTGGAACGCGGCGAGACGCCCGGCGAGCTCCCGCTGCCGGAGCGGGCCGCGCCCGATCGCGCGCAACGAGGCTGAGCTGCGCGCGTTTCCCGCCCGCTCGGCGCCGGGTACCAGCTAGGCGCGATGCGACTTCCTGGGCTGATCGCCGCGGCAGGGGCTGCGATCCTGCTCGCACCGGCCGCGGTCCAGGCCGCGGCGCCGGCGCCCTGCCCGGGCGCCGCGATCACACCGGACGCCGTCTACGCCGGTGACTTCTCCGCGAGCCAGGAGGGCGCCTTCGTGATGCTGCCCTTCCAGGTGCCCGCAAGCCAGACCGGCGTGCGCGTGAAGTACTGCCACGATCAGCCGGAGGCTCCGACCAGCGCGCAGCTGCGCCATACACTCGACATCGGCGTCTACGGGCCGCGCGCGGCAGGCGCGCTCTGGGCGCGCCAGGAGTTCCGTGGCTGGTCGGGATCCGGGACCCACGACGTGACGGTCGCGGAGAACGGGTACTCGCCCTCGCCGGACGACCATGACGTCACCCGCACCGATCGCGCCTACCTGCCGGGCCCCATCGGCGAAGGCGAGTGGGCGGTCGAACTGGGGCTGGCCTCGATCGTCGGCCACGAGGGCGGCGACGCCGACGGCAAGGTCAACTGGCGGGTGGAGATCGACTGGACGGCGGACCCGGCGTTCGCGAGCGAGCCCTACGCGCCGGCGCCGTACGACTCGACGCCGGCGAGCTCGTCAGCCGGCTGGTACGCGGGCGACTTCCACGTGCACGGCGAGCACTCGCGCGATGCGAGCGCGTCGATGCGCGAGGTCTTCGACTACGCGTTCGCGCCGGTCGCCGCCGGCGGCGCGGGGCTCGACTTCGTGACGCTCTCCGACCACAACACCACGTCGGCCTGGGGCGAGATCGGCCGCTACCAGCCCGACTATCCGGGCAAGCTGATCGTCCGCTCCGGCGAGGTCACGACCTACCGCGGCCACGCCAACAACCACGCCGGCGCGACGTGGGTGGACTACCGCACGGGCCCGGTGTACGAGCGCCGCGCCGACGGAGGCCTGGCGTCGCTGCGTGGCCCCCAGCCGGCGAGCGCCTTCCTCGGGCAGATCAGGAGCGCCGGGGGGTTCACGCAGATCAACCACCCGACGATCTTCCCCTCCCAGGTGCCGGGCTTCCAGGAGGCCTGCCGCGGCTGCTCGTGGGACTACAGAGACGCCGAGACCGACTACTCGCTGGTCGACGCAATCGAGGTCCAGACCGGTCCCGCCGGCCTCGAGCAGGAACCACGGCCGGGCCCGAACCCGTTCACGCCGCTGGCGATCGAGTTCTGGGAGGACAAGCTCGACGAGGGCTACAAGATCGCACCGGTCGGGGGCAGCGACTCGCACGACGCCGGGCGCCGTGACTCGGTGACGGAGTCGCCGATCGGGGAGCCGACGACTGTCGTCTTCGCGGAGGAGCTGTCGGAGGCGGGCATCCGGCAAGCGATCCAGTCCCGCCACAGCTACGTGAAGATGTTCGGGTCGGGCTCGCCCGACCTGCGCTTCGAGGCGCGCGCCCCGAGGGCGAAGACGCCGGCGATCATGGGCGACGTCGTGCGCTCGAAGAACGCGAGCTTCCTGGCCCGCGTGATCGGCGGCGCCGCTGCGGAGGGGTCGTACCAGCTGGTGGTGTTCAAGGATCGCGAGCCGATCCACGCCGTGCCGGTCACGAGCGGCGACTTCAGGTTCCGCTTCGGGTCCCAGGGCCCCGGCCGCTACCGGATCCAGGTTCAGCGCGGCAGCGCCGTCGAGGCGCTCGCCAGCCCCATCTGGCTGGAGCCCTGAGACCGGTCGCAGAAGCCCTCGGATCCCAGGCCGAGTGCGTGGTTGAAGCGGCCGCGGTAGTTCTCGAAGGCGATCGCCGCCGTCAGCTCCACGATCGCCGCCTCGTCGAAGCGCTCCCGTAGCCGGTCGAACAGCTCGTCGTCGACGGCGACCGGTGTGTCGCTGATCTGCTCGGCGTACTCGAGCACCAGCCGCTCGTCGTCGGAGTAGGCGTCGCTCTCGCGCCATTTGAGCACGTCGCGCACCTGCTGCGCCGAGAGACCGAGGTCAGGGAGATGGCCCTCCCCGAAGTCGATGCAGAAGGGGCAGCCGGTCATCGTCGCGGCGCGGTGGGCGGCCAGATTCTCGAGGCGCGGGTCGATGCCGTCCGCACGCTCGAGCAGGAGCTCGTAGAGCGTGTAGCCCTTGAGGATCGGCGGATTGTGCGCGGCCATCTGGATCGGTCCGAGCACGTGGCCGAAGCGCCGGCGGGTGATGGCGTACGTGATGCGATCGACGACGCCCCGCGGGCGGGCCGGCGGCAGGCGCCAGCCATCGGGCCCGCTCGCAGGCGCCCGCATGGAAGCCGCGCCCTCGGGCGGAATCAGCAGCAGCGCGACAGGGATGAGAACGCTCAGCACGAGCGTCACCAGGTTCACGACCTCGTCGCCGGCCGGCAGCTCGCCCGCGTTGGCAACGTGGAAGACGAAGTGCGGCAGGGCGAAGGCGAGGAAGGCGGCAGGAATCGCGCGCGCCAGCCGCACCCGTGGCGACAGGGCAGCCCACGCCAGGAGGATCCCCAGCGCGAGCAGCGCGCCGCCGTAGTCGCGGGCGAGGTGCTCGTTGTAGGCGCCGAAGAACGGGAGCCAGTCGCGGTCGAAGCCTGGGAAGTCTCCGTGCCAGGAGGCGGGCGCGAGCAGCGCCCACGCCCCTGTGAGCATGGTCGGGAGCGCAAGGCTCAGCAGCAGAATGCGTCGCATGTCCAGGTAGAGGACGGGAACCTTGCGTAGGTTCCGATCCTCTACAAACCGGGACGTCCCACATGCAATCCGGCCTCGCGGCGACGGTGAGAGCAGCGCAGGAAGGGGACACCATGGCGATGAACGCCCTGGTGGACGAGCTCATGCCCTACGTCGGGCGGATCTGCAACGGGATCGCCCTCGGGAACGGAGAGGATGCCGCTCAAGATGCGCTCATCGCGATCCTTCGAAGCTTGCGCCAGCTTCGCGAGCCCGAGGCGCTGCGCCCGTGGGCGCGGCGGATCGCCACCCGCGAGGCGGTGCGGACCGCCAAGCGCCAGCGCGGCGACGCCGGCCGCCCGCCCGAGACGGTCGCCGCGCCGGACCGCACAGACCTGGGAGTCGAGATCCGCGACCAGCTCGAGCGAATGGACCCCGAGCAGCGGGCCGTGCTGGTGCTGCGCGACCTCGAGGGGCTCAGCGAGCAGGAGGCAGCCGAAGTGTTGAACGTTGCGCAGGGGACGGTGAAATCGCGCCTCCACCGCGCGAGAGCGAGGTTCAGAAGAGAGTGGATGGCGTGATCGACCCCATTCGCCGCCTGCACGCGCTGGCGGCCTCCATCCCCGGCGCGGCCGTGGCGGAGGGCGTGCTCGACGCGCCGTTCGATGCCGTATGGGCCACGGTCAGCGACCTCGAGCACGCCGGCGGTATCGAGATCCTCGTGAAGGACCCGCGGATCACCGAGCGCCGCCCCGACCCGCAGACCGGCGGCGAGCGGATCCGGCTCGAGTACAAGGCCCGGCCGATCATGAAGCGCGAGGTGCTTGACGTGGACCTGCGACCTACCGGCTGGTGCTTCATGCAGTCGCAGCTCGGCATCGCCGCGATGGCGGCGGTGCCCGAGGGCGAGCGCACCCGCTTCGCCCACCTCGAGGCCGTCCGGCTGCCCGGCAGGCGCCTGATCGGGCCGATGCTGAAGGCGAAGATGGCGCTTGTAGGGGAGCTGCGCCGGTTCGAGCGTCAGGCGCAGGAGCGGGCCCGGCGTCAGGAATAGGCGCGCGGAGTAAAAATTGCATACCAGTCGAATGCTGACCCGGCCCACCACCCGCTACGCGAAGAGTGGCGACGCGAGCATCGCCTACCAGGTCTACGGGGAGGGAGACTGCGACCTGGTCCTGATCGCCGGACCGGCGTCGCACGTCGACCTGGAGTGGGAGAACCCGCTGGCCGAGCGCGCCGCGCGTCGGCTTGCGTCGTTCGCGCGCGTGATCCGCTTCGACAGGCGAGGAACCGGCGTCTCCGACCCGGTTGTCGACCCGCCCACGCTCGAGCAGCAGATGGACGACCTGCGGGCGGTGATGGGCGAAGCCGGGGTCGAGCGGGCGGCGCTGTGGGGCGGCAGCGACGTGGGCCTTGCCGCCATGTTCGCCGCCACCTATCCGGACCAGGTCAGCGAGCTGATCCTGTATGGCGTGCCCGTCCGTGGCGAGGATTTCGTCACGCCCGAGCTGGCGGACTTCGTTCCCGAGGCGCTCGAGCACTACGGCGAGGGGCGCTTCATCGAGCTCTACGCGCCCAGCCAGGTCGGCAACGAGGAGTTCGAGGACTGGTGGGAGCGTTTCGAGCGCGGTTGCCTGAGTCCCGGAATGGCGCGCAAGATCCTCGAGCTCCAGCTTCAGACCGACATCAGCGCGATACTCGACGCCATCCGGGTGCCGACGCTCGTCCTCCACCGGACCGGCGACAAGGCGGTGCCGATCGAGTCCGGCCGCGAGCTGGCGAAGCGGATCCCGAACGCCCGGTTGGTCGAGCTGCCCGGCACCGACAACTACCCCTGGACCGGCGACTGGAAGCGCGAGTGCGAGCCGATCCTCGACGAGATCGAAGAGTTCCTGACCGGCCAGCGGCGCGCGCCAGAGCCGGCTCGCGTGCTCTCGACCATCCTCTTCACCGACATCGTCGGCTCGACCGAGCACGCGGCGCGGGTCGGCGACGAACGCTGGCGAGACGTGCTCCAGCGACACGACGAGCTCATCCGCGCCGAGCTCGGGCGCTGGCGGGGCAAGGAGGTCAAGACGGTGGGCGACGGCTTCCTCGCCACCTTCGACGGTCCGGCCCGGGCGGTCCGCTGCGCGGAGGCGATCGTGCGCGGCGTCGAGGCGGAGGGCCTGAGGGTGCGGGCCGGCCTGCACACCGGCGAATGCGAGCTGCTCGACGACGACGTCGGCGGGATCGCGGTGCACATCGGCGCCCGGGTGACGGACCTGGCGGACGCCGGGGAAGTGCTCGTGTCGAGCACGGTCAAGGAGCTGGTCGTGGGCTCGGGGCTGAGCTTCGACGAGCGCGGCACGCACGAGCTGCGCGGCGTTCCCGGTGAGTGGCGGCTGTTTGCGCTTGAGAACGGCGCGTCCGGGAACGGTTCCTCAGGGTGATCCCGTTCCCGGAAGTGGAAGGCGTCCGCCACAGCGACGTGGTGGTCCGCGGCCTGCGCCTGCACGTGGCCGAAGCAGGCGACCCCGACGCCGAGGCCGTCGTGCTCCAGCACGGCTGGCCCCAGCACTGGTGGGAGTGGCGGCACGTGATCCCCGTGCTGGCCGAGCGCTACCACGTGGTCTGCCCCGACCTGCGCGGCTTCGGCTGGTCGGATCCGCCGCCCGACGGCGACTACCGCAAGGAGTCGCTGGTCGACGACCTGCTCGGGATCCTGCGCGAGCTGGGAATCGATCGGATCCGGTACGTGGGCCACGACTGGGGTGCCTTCCTCGGCTACCTGCTGGCCCTGCGGCCGGATAACCCGGCGGAGCGCATGGTGCTGATGTCCGTGCTGCCGCCCTGGCCGCCCCCGGGCGGCGTCGATCTCAAGCGCCTGGCGAAGCTCGCCTACCAGCTCCCGATCGTCGCCCCCGCGCCCGGGCCCTTCAGGACAGGCGTCTCCGAGAAGCTGCTGCGGATCGGGCGGTCGGACGAGGGGTTCACCGACGAGGAGGTCGAGACCTTCCTGACGCCGCTGCGGCTGCCGCACGGGCCGGGAGCGACCGCCGGCATGTACCGGACGTTCCTACGGCACGAGCTTTATCCGATCTCTCGGGGCAAGTACCTCAAGCGCCGCTTGAGCATCCCGCTTCGCGTCCTCATAGGGAAGAAGGACCTCTTCTATGACGGCGCGTTCGAGCAGATGGTGCGGCACAACGCCGACCAGGTCGAGGTCGAGCCGATCGACGGCGCGCACTTCATCGCGGAGGAATGCGCGCACCTGGTGACGGAGCGGGTGCTCGACTTCTTCGCGAAGACCCCTTCGGAAACGCAGACCCCCGCCTGAGACGTTTAGGGGCTTCGGCGCCCCGGGCAGGCCCCTAGTGGAACCCCCCGGGATGTATTCGACGATCGTCAGGAACCTGCGCGAGCGAGCGGCGCGCCGGGCCAAGCCCGCGCGCAGGCAGGCCCTGCTCCTGCTGCCGCTGCTGACCGCGGTCATCCTGGCCTACAACTACCGGGCCGAGCTGTTCGGGATCGACAAGCCGATCCGCTTCCTGTCGGTGATCGCCTTCGTGATCCTGGGCTGGGCGCTCGCCCGCGACCTCGGCCGGGCCGTCGGGCCGCTGCTCTACAAGCGGCTGTCGCCGCCGACGGCGGGCATCGTCGACTTCCTGATCCGCCTCTCGGCGCTGCTCGTGATCATCCTGGTCGCCCTCTACGCCGCGGCCCTGCCGCCGCAGACCCTCGTGGTGGGAGGCGCCGTCGCCGCCGCGATCCTCGGTCTGGCCGCGCAGCAGACGCTCGGCAACCTGGTGGCCGGCCTCGTGATCCTGAGCGCGCGGCCGTTCCGCCTGGGCGACCGGATCCGGCTGCGCGGGGGCGACATAGGCGACGAGATCGAGGGGGTCGTCAGCTCGCTCGGCCTCCTCTACACGACGCTGACTCCAACGCGCGAGACCCTCGGCGCGGCGCATGCGATGGTCGCCGAGGACGAGGGCATGATCATGGTCCCCAACAGCCTGGTGATCGGCTCGGCGATGATCCCGGGCGGCCAGCCGCCGGCCGTGACCCTGCGCGCGCGGCTGAAGCGCGGAGTCAAGGCCACCGACGTCAAGGAGCGCCTGGACGAGGGCGTCTCGGTGCCGACGCGCTCGGAGCCCGAGATCGGCATGGAGGTCGGAGTCGAGGAGGTGGCGGTGCGGATCGCTGCCCGGCCGGAGGCTCGCGCGGACGGCCCGCAGCTCACCGACGAGATCCTCGACTCGATCGACGACCTCATGAGCGGGGGCGAGGCGCAGGTCGGAGAGCAGCAGGAGGTCGACGGCGACCGGGCAGCCGTCTAGAGCGGCTCATTCCAGACCAGCGCGCTCCCTTCCAGCACCACGACCCCGTCCTGGTTCTCGATCGTGGTGCGGAGCTTCGTGATCGGCTTGTCGTCGCGGGCCTCGACGACCTCGACCTCGGCGGTGATCTCGTCGCCCGGGCCCACCGGGGCCTTGAAGCTCCAGTCCACGTGAAGGAACACGCTGCCTGGCCCGGGCAGCTCCTCGGCCACCACCGCGTGAAGCAGGCCGGTGGTCACGCCGCCCTGCACGATCAGCCTGCCGAAGCGCGAGGCCGCGGCCTTCTGCTCGTCGTAGTGGAGCGGGTTGCGGTCGCCGGTCATCTCGGTGAACAGCTCGATGTCCCGCGACGTAACCGTGCGGGTACGGCTTGCCTTGTCGCCGACCTGGGCCACCGGCACAGGATGCAGTACGGTCGCCGTCAAGAGCGAGAAGGAGGAGCGATGCACGCACGGGTCAGCACCCTGCAGCTGGAGGCGGCGAAGATCGACGACGTCGTCAGTCAGCTCCAGGAGCGGGACGTTCCCGAGTGGGAGCAAATGGACGGCTTCAAGGGATTCACGCTCATGGCCGATCGCCAGAGCGGCAAGACGGTGGGCGTCAGCTTCTGGGAGTCCGCCGATGCCATGACCGCCAGCGAGGAGAACATCAAGGAGTCGCGCCGGCGCGCGGCGGAGACCGGTGGGGCGTCCGGCGAGCCCACCGTCGACCGCTTCGAGGTGCTGATCGACACGATGGCCTGAGCCGGCGGGGCAGGCCCCCATGCCATCGAGGCTCGCCTACTCGATCCTGTTCGCGGCCGATCTCGAACGCTCGATCCGCTTCTATCGCGACGTGATAGGCCTGCCGTTCAAGTTCTCCAACGAGAGCTACGCCGAGTTCGCCACCGAAGGCGCGAAGTTCGCGCTGTTCGCGCGGGGCCACCTACCCGAGCTGATCGGGCGCGAGCTTCCCCCGGACCGGGTGCCCTGGCCGCAGGGCGAGGTGGCGTTCTTCGTCGACGATCCCGACGTGGAGCATGAGCGGCTGACCGCCGCCGGGGTGGAGGTGCTGGCGCCGCCCACCGACCGGCCGTGGGGCGAGCGGACCCTGCACGTCGCCGATCCCGACGGCAACGTGGTGGAGCTCACCCGCCCGAAGTGAGGCGCCCGGCCAGCTGGCCGGGCAGCTCGTCCCGGTTGGCGGCGGTCAGGCGAACGACCTCGACGCCGCCCCGCGCGCGCAGGCCCTCGGTGAAGGGATGGCGGGCCACCTGGACCGTCGCCGCCAGCGGCAGCTCGCTCTCGAGGAGGTCCTCGACCGCGGCGCGGAACCTCTCGGAGGCGAGCTCCATCTTGCCCAGCTCGTCGATCAGCACGACCGCGCCCGGCGGCGCTTTGAGCGAAGGCAGCGCCACGCGCTCGAAGGCCTCCAGGTCCACGCCGTAGCGGCTCACCCGCGGCGGCCCGGGCAGGTCCACGTGGGCCAGGGTGGCGACCTCGCCGCCGATCGACTCGACGGAGAAGCCGACCCGCTTCCCGCT
>DATACN010000085.1:0-2781 GCA_036258995.1 Thermoleophilaceae bacterium
GAGGCGGGGCTGCGCCGCGCCTACCGGCGTGGGCGCCGCGGTTACCAGGCCGTGCTCGAGAGCGCCTCCACCGAGAGCCTGCACGAGTGGCGCAAGCGGGTGAAGGACCTCTGGTACCACCAGACCCTGCTCGAGCGCTCCTGGCCTGAGCTGATGGACCCGCTCTCCGACCAGGCGCACCACCTGTCGGATCTGCTGGGCCTCGACCACGACCTGGCCGTCCTGCACGACTGGGCCCAGGCCCACCCGGCCGCCGCCGGCGGCTCAACCGGGCTCGAGGTCTTCAATGCCGCTGCCGAGGAGCGCCGCGACGAGCTACAGCGCGAGGCGATCGCTCTGGGCGGGCGGCTCTACGCGGAGCGCCCGCGCGCATACGCGAGACGGCTCCGTACCTACTGGGACGCCTGGCGAGGCGGCGCCTAGGCCGCCGCGCAGGCCGAGCACTCCCCGCTGACGACGAGCTCGGCCGCCGCCGGGCGGAAGCCGCGCCGGCGGGCCGCGCGCAGGGCGGAGGAGACCTCGACGCGGGCGTCGAGATCCTCGACCGCGCCGCAGCGGCGGCACACGAGATGCTGGTGCTCGTCGGTGCGCGGGTCGTAGAGCGTGGCCCCGGTCGGCGCAGGCACCCGGCGCACGAGCCCGAGCTCCTCGAACAGCTCGAGAGCCGCGTAGACGGTGGGAAGCGAGGCGTTCGGCAGCCGCTTGCCGGCCGAGTCGAGCAGCTCGTCGGCGGTCACGTGGCGGTCGAGCTCGCGCAGCGTGCGGTGCAGCACGAGCCGCTGCTGCGTGACCCGCATCCCCCGCTCGCGAAGGAGCTCGCTGAGCCGTCTGTCCGCCTCGGCTGGTCTCATTAGGTGGCCCTTATTTTAACTCACTTGCAATAATTGAGGCACCAGTGAAGCCGGTCGCCGACTACATAGCAGGCTGGCGCGGCGCGGACGAGCAGAAGGTCGTGCTCCAGCTCGTCCAGCCTGGCCTGATCGGGCTGATCGACGGCACGATCTCGACGCTCGCGCCGATCTTCGCCACGGCCTATCTGGCCGGCTCGCGCGAGGCGTTGCTGGTGGGCCTGGCCGCCGCGCTTGGCGCCGCCATCAGCATGGGCCTGTCGGAGGGGCTGTCCGACGACGGCTCCCTGACCGGACGCGGCAGCAGCGTGGCCCGGGGGCTGATCACGGGCGGGGCCACCTTCGTCGGCGGGACGATGCACGCCCTGCCCTTCCTCATCTCCGACGTCAACCAGGCGCTGACGGTGGCCTACATCGTGGTGGCGGTCGAGCTCGTCGCGATCGCGATCATCCGCCGCCGCTTCCTGCAGGTCTCGCTCACGCGCTCGCTGATCCAGGTCACGCTCGGCGGCGCGATCGTCGCCGCCGTGGGCGTGGCGATCGGCAGCTCCTAGCCCGCCCGCGATACTTCGTCGCGCATGTCGACGGAGAACGTCGAGATCGTGCGGCGCAGCTTCGAGGCGTTCGCCCGCGGCGACCTGGACGCCGCCTTCGCCGACTTCCACCCGGACGTCGAGTGGTGCACTGCCCACGACGAGCCCGACCAGCAGACCTATCGCGGGATCGAGGGCATGCGGCGATTCGCGGCCACCATCGAGGAGCCCTGGGAGGACCGCTTCTCCGAAACGGTGACCGCCGACGCGTTCATCGATCGCGGCGACCTGGTCGTGGTTCCGTGGCACGGTCTCCTGCACGGGCGGGGAAGCGGCATCGAGATCGAGATCAGCGAGACCTACGTCGCGCGGCTCCGCGACGGCAAGATCGTGCGCGTCGACGAGTACCGGACCAGGGAGGAGGCACTCGAAGCGGTCGAGCACGGGGCCGGTTCCTCCTCGCGGTGACCGACGTCAACCCGAGGGTGATCGCCGCGCTGGAGGCCCAGCTTCGGTCCTGGCGGCGCGAACTGGAGGCGGGCGGCGGCCGCGTCGGCTGGAAGGTCGCCTACGACATTCCGGAGATCGAGGAGGTCGTCGGAGACGAGCCGGTGATCGGGCACCTGACCACCGCGACGCTGCTCGACGACGGCGACTCGCACTCGGCGGCCGGCGCGCGTGCGCTGCGGGCGGAGGTCGAGCTGGCGGTGGAGGCGCCGGGCAGCGGGTTCGCGGTCGCGCTCGAGCTCGTCGACGTCGACCCGCCGCAAGACGATCTCGAGGGGATCGTCGCGGCGAACGTGTTCCACCGTGCCGTGGCGCTCGGAGGGGGTCGGCCGGACGTGCCGCCGGCAGCCCAGGGCAGGCTGCTGGTGAACGGGGAGCTGCGCGAGGGCGCCAGGGTCAGCGCCGACATCGGCGCGACACCGGCGGTCGTGGCACGCCAGCTCGAGGCCGTTGGGGAGCGGCTCGAGCCGGGCGACCGGATCCTCACCGGCGCGATCGCCCGTGTGCCGGTCGGCGCCGGCGATCGCGTCCGCGCCGAGATCGACGGGCTGGGAGGAGTCGAGGTCGAGATCTCGGACTGAGTTAGGGTTCCCTAACTCAATGGCAGGACGGGTCGAGGTGTGGGCCGCACGGGCGTGGAACGCCCTCAACGAGGGGCGTCCGTTCTCGATCGTCTATCCGGTGCTCGTCCTGCTGGCGGCGGCGGCGGTGGGCCTCGCCCCCGACGGCCCGCTCGGCCCGGCGCTGCTCGGCGCGGTCGGCCTCGGTGCCGTGCTCGCCTGCTTCCCGTTTCCGCTGCGCGGCCGGGCGCTGCTGTGGCTGGCGGCGGTAGCCGCGGTCCCGCTACTCGAGCCCTGGCGCGCGTCGGGACTGCTGGCCGGCGCGGTCGCGGG
>DATACN010000086.1:0-6472 GCA_036258995.1 Thermoleophilaceae bacterium
CGCGAGCCACCTCGCCGAGAGCCGCGAGCGGCGCCGGGTGGCTCTGGCGAACGAGGTTCTCGAGGAACGGGTGCGCGAGCGGACGCAGGAGGTCCTCGAGCGGGAGTTCGAGGTCATCTACCGCCTGGGTCAGGCGGTCGAGTCGCGCGACGAGGAGACCGGCGGTCACATCGAGCGCATGAGCCAGCTGTGCGGCCGGCTCGCGCTGGCGGCGGGCATGGACGCCGAGGAGGCCGACATGGTGAGGCGCGCGAGCGCCGTGCACGACGTGGGCAAGATCGGCGTTCCCGACTCGATCCTCCGCAGGGCTGGCGCCCTCGACGAAGGCGAGTGGGAGATCATGAAGGCCCACACCACGATGGGCGCGGCCATGCTGTCCGGCTCGCGTTCGGCCCTGATCAGGCTGGCCGAGACGATCGCGCTGACCCATCACGAGCGCTGGGACGGAAGCGGCTATCCAGCCGGGCTGGCAGGGGAGGAGATTCCCCTCGTCGGGCGCATCTGCGCGATCTGCGACACGTTCGACGCTCTCGTCTCGGAGCGCCCCTACAAGCCCGCGTGGCCGCTGGCGATGGCGCTCGAGGAGATCCGCAGCCAGAGCGGCGCGCAGTTCGATCCCCATCTGGTCGGCCTGTTCCTGGCCATGGACCCCGGCGCCGCGGTGGGCGACGGCGCCCAGCCCGTCGCGGGCGAGACCGTCGTCGCCTAGTTGGGGCGGCCGCCCCCGGGGCGGTATGGTCGCTCCTGAGGAGCGATGTACAAGACCGTTGTGGTGGGAACCGACGGGTCGCCCAGGGCCGAGAAGGCCGTCGACGAGGCGATCGACCTGGCCAGGAGCGAGAACTCCAAGCTCTACCTGGTTGCCGCCTTCTCCGCCAACGAACGCCACTGGGAGGAGATCCAGTCGAGCGCCAAGGTGGAGCGGGTGAACCTCGGTCAGATCGCCGAGCAGGTGCTGGCGCGAACCGCGAAGAGGGCCGAGGAGCAGGGCGTCGACGTCGACTACAGCGCCGAGGAGGGCGATCCGGCCGAGGTGCTGATCGAGGTTGCCGACCGCGAGAACGCAGACTTGATCGTGGTCGGCAACAAGGGGATGACCGGTGCCAAGCGATTCTTCCTCGGCAGCGTGCCGAACAAGGTCGTTCACCACGCGCCCTGCGGCGTGATGATCGTCCGCACGGACTAGGCCAGCAGCACCACCGCGACCGCCACGCCGAAGACGACCACGACCGCGCGCAGCACGCCCTCGGGCAGGCGCCGGGCGGCGATGACCCCCGCCTGGCCCCCCAGCAGGCTGGTCCCGGCCATGATGCCGGCCGCTCCCCACTCGACCGGGCCGAAGATCGCGAACGAGAGTGCCGCAACGGCGCCGATCAGCATGGACAGCAGCCCCTTGAGCGCGTTCAGCCGCTGCAGTTCGTCCTCGATCGAGAGCGCCAGCACGGCCAGCAGCATGATCCCGAGGCCCGCGCCGAAATACCCGCCATAGACGGCTGCGGCGAACTCCATGACGTGCAGGCGCAGCGAGTTCTCTCTCTCGGGACGGCGCACCATCCGAGAGATGGCCGGCTGGGCCGCGAGCAGGGCGCAGGAGAACAGGATCAGGAACGGGACGATCCGCTCGAAGGTCTGCTCCGACCCCAGCAGGAGCAGGGCCGCGCCCGCGGCCGCGCCGGCGGCGCTCGTGACCGCAAGGGCTACCGCCCGGCCGCGCTGGCCGCGCAGCTCGCGACGGTATCCGAGCGAGCCGCCCAGATAGCCCGGCAGCACCGCGACCGAGTTGGTCACGTTGGCGGTCACGCTCGGGTAGCCCACGGCGAGCAGGGCAGGGAACGAGATCAGCGAACCGCCGCCCGCCACCGCGTTGACCGCCCCGGCCAGGAAGCCGGCGCCCGCCAACAGCGCGACCTCGCCGAGGCCGAGCTCTACCACTGTCGCGTCCGGGCCCGGCTCAGCCGGTCTTCGCGGCTACCGGGGCCGGCTGGCCGGCCTCGGTCAGCTCGTCGTAGTCCTCGGGCCGGGTCTCGTCGGCGGTGTCGCCGGCGCCGCTCGAGCGCAGCGCGAGCGTGAGGGCGCCTGAGATCAGGAAGTTGAGCGCCAGCGCCCAGATCGCCGTGTAGGCCGTGATACCGAGGAACTCCCAGGTGGGGGCGAACTCCTGCGATGCGGCGACGATCGTGCCGAAAACCATGCCGACGAACCACCCGAGCAGCAGCGCCCGCCGGTCGAACCAGCGCGTGAACAGGCCGATTACGAGCGCGGGCAGCGTCTGGCAGATCCAGACCCCGCCCAGAAGCTGGAGGTCGATGGCGTAGTCGTTCGGGAGGAAGAGCACGAACGCCAGCGCGCCGACCTTCACCACCAGGGAGGTGATGCGGGCCGTCTGCGCCTCTTCCTGGTCCGAGGCGTCCTTGCGCAGGTACTCCTTGTAGATGTTGCGGGTGAAGAGGTTGGCTGCGGCGATCGACATGACCGCCGCCGGCACCAGCGCCCCGATCCCGATGGCCGCGAAGGCGAAGCCCTCGAACCAATCGGGGAAGTAGTGGATCATCAGGTCCGGCACCGCGAAGTTCGGGTCGTCGATCTGCAGGCCGGCGGCGATCGCCATGTAGCCGAGCAGCGCCAGCAGGCCGAGCATCAGCGTGTAGGCCGGCAGGATCGCCATGTTGCGGCGCACCACGTCCTGGCTCTTCGAGCTGAGCACGCCGGTGATCACGTGCGGGTACATGAACAGCGCCAGCGCCGAGCCGAAGGCCAGCGTGGCGTACGCGGTATGCGCCGAGGCGCCCTCCGGGATCAGCGAGCCCGGCGTGCCGGTCGGGCTCTCCTTGTCGGGCAGCGCCTGACCGGCCGCGTCGAAGATCTCGCCGTAGCCGCCGAGCTTCGACGGGATGTAGATCACCGCGACGATCACCGTGATGTAGATCGAGAGATCCTTCACCAGAGAGATCAGAGCCGGCGCGCGGAGCCCGCTGTTGTAGGTGTAGAGCGCCAGGATCAGGAAAGCCACGATGATCGGCCAGTCGCCCTCGACACCCATCGCCTCGATCACGACCTGCAGCCCGATCAGCTGGAGCGCGATGTAGGGCATCGTCGCCAGGAGTCCGGTGAACGCCACCGACAGGGCCAGCCCGTGGCTGCCGTACCGGCCGCGCACGAAGTCGGCCGGCGTCACGTAGCCCTTGCGCGCGGCGACGGACCAAAGCCGGCCCATGAACAGGAACGCCAGCGGATAGACGATGATCGTGTACGGCAGCGCGAAGAACCCGGCCGCGCCAACGCCGAACATCAGCGCCGGGACCGCGATGAAGGTGTACGCGGTGTAGATGTCGCCGCCGAGCAGGAACCAGGTGACGACCGTGCCGAAGCGCTTGCCGCCGAGGCCCCACTCGTTGAGGATCTTGAGATCGCCGCGCCGCCAGCGCGCCGCGACGAACCCGAGCACGGTCACGAGCAGGAACAGCGCGAGGAATACGACGATGGTCGCGGTCTTGGTCTCGTGCTCGACCGTCACGAGCCGTCCCCCGGCGTCGGCCTGCCGGGCTCGGCCTCGACGGGCGGCCGCTCAGCTCGTCCGCTTGGAGCCTCGCGCGTGCGGGTGCGCGAGTAGACGAAGTAGGTGATCGCCACCGAGATCGGGACCCAGGCGAACTGGTACCAGTAGAAGAACGGGAACCCGAACAGCTCTGGGTCCTCGTGCGCGTAGATCGGTGGTATCAGCAGGCCCACGAAGGGCAGCAGGAGCAGCCAGTACCAGCGCCGCGATCCCGTGTCGCGCCTCCCCTCCAAGCGCTTGGGTACTACCCAGAGGCGGTCGCGACTACTCGCGCGCAGTACGCTGATCACATGACCGGCACGGACTCGGCCGGACCCGTGATGATCGTCGTGGAAGACGACTCGGAGGTCCGCGAGCGGATCCGCGAGGAGCTCCAGCGCCGCTACGGCAGCGACTACCGGGTGACGTGCGAGAAGTCGCCGCTCAAGGCGCTCCAGAAGCTGGAGGCGCTGCGCGACGGCGGCGAGCAGGTGGCGCTCATCCTGGCCGATCCTTGGGGCCCCGAGCTGACCGGCAGGGAGTTCCTGGTGCGAGCGAAGCAGCTTCATCCACATGCCAAGCGGGCGCTGCTCGTGGACTGGGGCTCCTGGGGGGACCGGCCCACCGCCGACGCGATGCTCGGCGCGATGGCCCGCGGAGAGATCGACTACTACGTGCTGAAGCCCTGGCGGCCCCGCGACGAGTTCTTCCACCGCACGGTCACGGAGTTCCTGCACGAGTGGGAGCGCTCCGCCTCGTCGGCGCCGCAGGAGATCGCCGTCGTCGGGGAGAGGTGGTCCCCGCGCTCGCACGAGCTACGAAGCCTGCTCGCGCGCAACGGCGTGCCGCACGTTTTCCACGCGAACGACTCGGAGCAGGGCCGGGAGCTGCTGCGCCGCTACGGCCGCGAGGACTCCGCCGAGCCGATCGTGATCCTGCTCGACGGGCAGGTGCTCGTGGACCCCACCAACACCGAGCTCGCAAGCGGGTATGGCGTGACCACGGAGCTCGGCGAAGAGGACGAGTTCGACCTGATCGTGGTCGGCGCCGGCCCCGGCGGCCTGGCCTCGGCCGTCTACGCAGCCTCCGAGGGCCTGCGCACGCTGGTGATCGAGCGCGAGTCGATAGGCGGCCAGGCCGGGGCCAGCTCCCTGATCCGCAACTACCTCGGCTTCGCCCGCGGAGTGAGCGGCGCCGAGCTTGCCCAGCGCGCCTACCAGCAGGCCTGGGTGTTCGGGACGAGCTTCCTGCTAATGCGCGAGGCGGTGGCGCTGCGCCCGGAGGGCGACTTGTACGCGGTGACGATCTCCGACGGGAGCGAGGCGCGGGCGCGGGTCGTCGTCCTGTCCTGCGGGATCGGCTACCGCCGGCTCGGCGTCCAGGCACTCGAGCGTTATGAGGGAACGTCGGTCTTCTACGGCGCCTCGATCTCGGAGGCCAAGGCGATGGCCGGCAGCCACGTGTGCGTCGTCGGCGGAGGCAACTCCGCCGGGCAGGCGGCCATGCACCTGAGCCGCTTCGCCTCCCAGGTGACGCTGCTCGTGCGCGGCCCCACGCTGGCCGAGAGCATGTCGAGCTACCTGTGCCGCGAGATCGGCGCCGCCGGCAACATCGACGTGCGGCACAACGTCGAGGTCGAGGATGCGGCGGGCGGTGAGCGCCTCGACCGGATCCTGGTGCGCGACAACCGCTCCGGCGAGCGCTTCGAGCTGCCCGCCGAGGCGCTGTTCGTGCTGATCGGAGCCGAGCCCAACACCGGTTGGCTGCCGGAGGAGGTGGCGCGTGACCGCTACGGCTACGTGCTCACGGGGGCCGCGCTCGACCCGCCGCGCGCCATGCTCGAGACCAGCCTGCGCGGGGTGTTCGCGGTCGGAGACGTGCGCGATGGGCCGACCAAGCGGGTCGCCGCCGCCGTCGGCGAGGGGTCGGTCGTCATCCAGCAGGTCCACCAGCTGCTCGAGGAGGAGGGCTTGCGCCCGGTGGAGGAGGAGGGCTTGCGCCCGGCGCCCGCCGGGGGACAGAATGCCGCGTGAGCTCTGATCGGCCCGTCCTGGGCGTCGACGTGGGGGGGACGAAGGTCGCCGTCGGCGCGGTGGACGGGCCGGAGGTGCGGGAGGTCCGCGAGCGCCCGACGGACGTGAGCGGCACCGAGGCGCTGCTCGACGGGATCGAGGCGACGGTGCGCGAGGTGGCGGACCGTGTGGGCGAGCCGGCCGGCGTGGGCGTCGGGGTCCCGTCGCAGATCGAGTACGCCACCGGCACCGTCGAGAGCAGCGTGAACATTCCGCTCACCGGCGTGCCCCTGCGCGAGGAGCTCGGGCGGCGGCTGGGCGCGCCGGTCTTCGTCGACAACGACGCGAACTGCGCGGCCCTGGCCGAGTCACGGCTGATCGAGGACGGGCCGGCCGACAACCTCGTGATGCTCACGCTCGGCACCGGAGTGGGCGGCGGCGTGGTGATCGACGGCCTGATCTTCCGCGGGGCGCACGGGCTGGGCGCCGAGCTCGGCCATGTGTCGCTCAACCCCGACGGCCCTCCTTGCCCAGGCAACTGCCCCAACCTCGGCTGCGTCGAGGCCTACTGCTCGGGCCAGGCGCTCGAGCGCGACGCCACCGAGGTGGCGCAGGACAAGCCCGGCAGCCGGCTGCACGGCGCGCTCCAGGACGGCAAGGTGGCGGGCCCGGCCGTGGTGGCCGCCGCGAAGGAGGGCGATCCCGACGCGGAATGGGTGCTCGATCGTTACGGACGCATGCTGGGGGTCGCGATCGCCGGTTTCGTGAACGTCTTCGAGCCCGACCACTTCGTGATCGGCGGCGGTCTCTCGCGGGCGGCGGAACTGTTTCTCGAGCACGCCGAGCGGGAAGCAGGCACTCGCGCGCTCCCGGCACTGTGGAAGCGGGTCTCGATCAGCCTGGCCCGCGGCGGCGCCGACGCCGG
>DATACN010000087.1:0-8907 GCA_036258995.1 Thermoleophilaceae bacterium
GTCTTGATGTGCGCCTGGCCGAAGGGGATGTTCTTGCGCACCCGCCGGCGTCCGCGGGGGCGTCCCGGTCGCTGTTGCGCCATCTACTTCTTGGCCACCTTCTTCTTCCCGGCCACCTGCATCTTGCGCGGGCCCTTGCGGGTGCGGCCGTTGGTCTTGGTCCGCTGGCCGTTCACCGGCAGCCCGCGGCGGTGGCGCAGGCCACGGTAGGCGCCGATCTCCATCAGCCGCTTGACGTTCTGCGAGCGCTCGCGGCGGAGATCGCCCTCGACGCTCAGCTCCTGGTCGATCAGCTCGCGCAGCTTGAGCTGCTCGCCGTCGCTGAGATCCTTGACGTACGTGTTGGGGTCGATCTTGGCCTTCTCGACGACCTGACGGGCGGTGGAGCGGCCGATTCCGAAGATGTAGGTGAGGCCCACCTCGACCCGCTTGTTGAGCGGCAGGTTGACTCCCGCGATTCGCGCCATTACTAGCCTTGCCTCTGCTTGTGACGCGGGTTCTGGCAGATCACGAGCACGGCTCCGCCACGGCGGATCACCTTGCACTTCTCGCACATGGGCTTGACTGACGCTCGGACCTTCATAGCTCCGCGAATTCGAGGGGTAAAGAGAGGCGGCGCAGGGCCCAGGAGACGGCCTAGCGCCGACCGGTAAGAGTAGCAGCCACGGGCTGCTCGGAGGCGCCCTCATCGAGGTGCCAGGGGGTCAGGATCCGGGGTCCTTCGGCGGTGACCGCGACCGTGTGCTCGAAGTGGGCAGCGAGCGAGCCGTCCTGGGAGTAGACGGCCCAGTTGTCGGAGCCCATCCGGACGTCGTGGCCGCCGGCGTTCACCATCGGCTCGATGGCGAAGACCATGCCCTCGGCCAGCTCGGGACCGGTCCCGGGCTCGCCGAAGTTCGGAATTTGCGGATCTTCGTGCATCTCCCGTCCCACCCCGTGGCCCACGAGGGAGCGGATCACGCTGAAGCCGTCCTGCTCGACCCGGCGCTGGACCGCGTGGGAGATGTCGCCAAGCCGCTTGCCGGGCCGGCACTGCTCCACGGCGTCGAAGAGTGCCGCCTTGGTCGACGCCAGTAATCGGTTGGCGGCGGCGCTCACGTGGCCGATCGGGTGGGTGATGGCCGCGTCGGCCACCCAGCCGTCCAGGATCACTCCGATGTCGACCGAGAGGATGTCGCCGCGGGAGAGGGTGTAAGAGCCAGGGATGCCGTGCACCACCATCGAGTTCGGGGAGGCGCAGATCGAGCCCGGGAAGCCCCGGTAGCCCTTGAAGGCGGGCTCGGCGCCCTGGGAGCGGATGTACTTCTCGGCCGCCTCGTCGAGCTCGGCGGTGGTCACGCCCGGCCTGGCCTTCCGGCGCAGCATCTCGTGGCAGCGGATCAGGATCTTGCCCGCCGCCGCGATTGCCTCGATCTCGTCTGGGGACTTGCGGACGATCATCGCTAGAGCTCGGCCTCCAACCTGAGCGTAGCCAGGGTGGCGCGGATGTGCTGGTGCACCTCGTCCGGGGGGCGGTCTCCGTCGAAGCGGCGCAGCAATCCCTTGTCCTCGTACAGGTCGATCAGCGGCTCCGTCTGCTCGTGGTAGACCGACAGCCGCTTCTTGACCGTCTCCGGCTTGTCGTCGTCGCGCTGGGTGAGCTTCGAGCCGTCCAGGTCGCAGACGCCCTCGTTCTTCGGCGGGTTCGTCTCCACGTGGTAGACGTGCCCGTTCTTCGAGCAGATCCGGCGCCCCGACAGGCGCTTGAGCGCCACCTCGTCGGAGGCATCGATCAGGATCGCCGCTGTCAGCGACCTGTCGCGGCGGTCAAGCGCGTCCTCGAGCACCTCCGCCTGACCGGTGGTGCGCGGGAAGCCGTCGAGCAGGAAGCCGTCCTCGGCCTCGGGCGAGTCGACTTTCTCCATGACCACCTTGCAGATCACGTCGTCGGGCACCAGGTCGCCCTGGTCCATGTACTCCTTGGCCTCGCGGCCCAGCTCTGACTCCTCCTTGACCGCGGCCCGCAGGATGTCGCCGGTGGCGTAGTAGGGCAGGTCGAAGTCGTCCACCAGACGCTCGGCCTGGGTGCCCTTGCCCGCGCCCGGCGGACCCATCAACACGAGGTTCAGCTCGCTCAAGAGGTGGCGGAGCGTATCGCGCCGCCGCTTGCTTCAAGAAGCCTTGGGCCGGTTACTTCAGGAAGCCCTCGTAGTTGCGCATCATCAGCTGGGCCTCGAGCTGCTTCATCGTGTCGAGCGCCACGCCCACCACGATCAGCAGGGAGGTGCCGCCGAAGGCGAAGTTCGCCGCCGTCTGGTTGGTCAGGATCGTCGGCAGGGCGGCCACGGCGGCCAGGTAGAGCGCGCCCGGGAACGTCAACCGCGCCAGGATGCGGTCGAGGTATTCGGCCGTGGGTCTTCCAGGCCTCACCCCCGGGATGAAGCCGCCGTACTTCTTCAGGTTGTCGGCCTGCTCCACCGGGTTGAACGTGACCGCGGTGTAGAAGTAGGTGAACAGGATGATGAAGAGCGACTCGCCGATGATGTAGGGAGCGCCGCGGAAGTCGAAGAAGGTCGAGACGTCTCGCGCCCAGCTGGCCTGCGAGAGCTCCCCGATCGTCGGCGGGAAGGCCATTAGCGACGCCGCGAAGATCACCGGGATCACGCCGGCCATGTTCACTCGCAGCGGCAGGTAGGTCGAGCCGCCACCCGACATGCGGCGGCCGATCACCCGCTTGGCGTACTGCACCGGTATTCGCCGCTGGCCCTCCTGGATGAAGACCACCGCGACGATCACCGCCAGCGCGATGAACGGCATCATCACCTTGAAGACCTGGTCCGAGCTGTTCCACCAGGCCGAGATGCCGTTCGGCAGACCGGCCACGATGCTGGCGAAGATCATCAGCGAGATCCCGTTGCCGATGCCGCGCTGGGTGATCAGCTCGCCCAGCCACATGACCAGCACGGTCCCGGCGGTGAGCGTGATCGTGATGACCATGACGCTGCCGAAGTTGAAGTTCTCGACAACGTCGGCGCTGCCGGCCGAGAAGGTCCTGAAGAGGAAGACGTACCCGATCGACTGGCCGAGCGCCAGGCCGACGGTCAGGTAGCGCGTGTACTGCGTGATCTTCTGCTGGCCGACCTCGCCTTCCTTGCGCAGCTTCTCCAGCGAGGGCACCACGACCGTCAGCAGCTGCAGGATGATCGAGGCCGTGATGTAGGGCATGATCCCGAGCGCGAAGATCGCGAAGCGCTGCAGCGATCCGCCCGAGAACAGGTTCAGGAACCCGAGCACGTTCGAGCCCGTGAAGTTCTCGGCGATGTCCTCGACCGCCTCGACGTTGATGCCCGGCGCGGGGATGTAGGCGCCGACGCGGTAGAGCAGCAGCATTGCCGCCGTGAACGCCAGCTTCTTGCGGATGTCCGCGACCCTGAAGGCGTTGAGGAAGGTCCTGACCACCGGGCTAGCTCCTCACCCCGCCGCCGCTAGCCCTCGATCGTCTGGCAGCTGCCGCCCGCGCCCTCGATCTTCTCGCGCGCGCTCTTGGAGAAGGCGTGAGCGTGCACGGTCAGCGGCTTCGACAAATCGCCCTGGCCCAGCACCTTGACCGGGACGCCCTTGCGCTTGGCCAGCCCGTTCTCGCGCAGCGATTCGAGGGTGACCTCGGCGCCCTTGTCGAAGCGCGCCTCGAGGTCCCGAAGGTTGACGGGCTGGGTCCGGGTGCGGAACTGCTCGAACGGCATCGACTTCTTCATGTGCGGCCCGCGCAGCTTGCGCATCCGCATGTGGATCGGGTTCTGGCCGCCCTCGAAGCCGGTCTTCTTCTTGGCCCCCGAGCGAGAGCCGGCGCCCTTCTGGCCGCGGCCGGCGGTCTTTCCGAGGCCGGAGCCCTCGCCGCGCCCCCGGCGCTTGCGCGCCTTGCGCGAGCCACGGGCGGGCTTGAGGCTGTGCAGGCCGAAGCGCTCCTCAGCCATCGTTATTTCCGCGATCTCTCCGCGTTTCGCGCGTCTCTACAACCACGAGGTGGCCCACCTTGCTGAGCTGGCCCTGCACGACGGGGTCGTCGGGGCGCTCGGAGGTCTTGCCGATGCGGCCCAGACCGAGCGTGCGCAAGGAGTCGCGCTGCTTCTGGCTCGACTTGTTGGGCGACTTGACCTGCTTGAGCTTGAGGGTCGCGGCCATCAGGCAGGCGCCTCCTCCTGCTCGGCGGGCTCAGCCTCCTCGGCCTCCGCCGGCTTCTCGCCGTCCAGCCCCAGCACCTCCTGGACGCTGATGCCGCGCAGCTTGGCCACCTGGTCTGGGCTGCGCAGCGAGCGGAGCCCGTTCATCGTGGCCTTGACCAGGTTGATCGGGTTCTGGCTGCCGAGCGACTTCGACAGCACGTCGTGGATGCCGGCGAGCTCGAGCACGGCGCGCACGCCGCCGCCGGCGATCACGCCGGTACCCTCGGAGGCCGGCTTCAGCAGAACCCGGGCGGCGCCGTGGACGCCGACCACCTGGTGGGTGATCGTCGACCCGTGCATCGGCACCTTGTAGAGGTCCTTGCGGGCACGCTCGACGCCCTTCTGGATCGCCACGGGAACCTCGTTGGCCTTGCCGTAGCCGACGCCGACCTGCGACTTCTCGTCGCCCACCACCACGAGCGCCGTGAACGAGAAGCGGCGGCCGCCCTTGACCACCTTGGCGACGCGGTTGATCTCGACCACGCGCTCCTGGAGGTCCGGGCCGGCGCGATCGCGCGGCCCGCGATCGCGTGAGCGGTCCCTACTGGCCATGACGCCTCACCGTAGCGATCATCAGAGCTTCAGCCCGCCCTCTCGGACGCCCTCGGCCAGGGCCCGGACCTTGCCGTGGTAGCGGTAGCCGCCGCGGTCGAAGACGCAGCCCTCGACCCCGGCGTCCTTGGCCCGCTGGGCCAGCAGCTCCCCGGCGCGCTTCGCCTGCTCCATGCGCTTGAGGTCCTTGAGGTCGGGCTCGGTCCAGGCGACCGCCGCGAGGGTGTGGCCGCGCACGTCGTCGATGAGCTGGGCCTGGATCCCGCGGTTCGAGCGGAACACCGACAGGCGCGGCCGCTCGGCCGTGCCGCGCACCTTGGCGCGAACCCGCCGGCGGCGGCGAAGCCGCTTCTGTGGCCGCGTAGCCAGGGTCACGCGCGCTTGCCGACCTTCCGGGCCACGTACTCGCCCTGGTAGCGGACCCCCTTGCCCTTGTAGGGCTCGGGCGGGCGCTTCTTGCGGATGATCGCGGCCACCTCGCCGACCGCCTGCTTGGAGATCCCCCTGACCACGATCTGGGTGGGCTGCGGGACCTCGAACTCGATCCCCTCCGGAGCCTCGACCTCTACCTGGTGCGAGAAGCCCAGGCTCATCACGAGCTTCTTGCCCTGGAGCTGGGCGCGGTAGCCGACGCCCTGGATCTCGAGCCGTTTCTCGAAGCCCTCGGTGACCCCCTCGACCATGTTCGCGATCAGGCTGCGGGTGAGCCCGTGCAGGGCGCGATGGTCGCCGCGGTCGGTCGGCCGGGAGACCACGATCTGGCCGTCGTCCTGCTTCACGTCGATCTCGCGCGAGACGCGCTCCTGGAGCTCGCCCTTGGGGCCCTTGACCTTCACGAGCTGGGGCTCGATGGCGATCTCGACCCCGTCGGGCACGGCGATGGGCTGCTTTCCGATCCGGCTCATCTCGCTACCAGACCCTCGCCACCAGCTCGCCGCCGACGCGCGAGCGGCGCGCGTCGTGGCCGGTCATCACCCCGCGGGAGGTGGACACGATGGCCGTACCCATCCCGCCCAGCACCTTGGGGACCTCGTCGGCATTCACGTAGCGGCGCCGGCCGGGCTTCGAGACCCGCTCCAGGCCGCTGATCACCGGCTTGCGGTCCTCGGTGTACTTCAGCCGCACGCGCAGCACCTGGCCCACCCGCGCCGGCTCCACCGAGTAGTCCTCGACGTAGCCCTGCTCGGTGAGGATGCGCGCGATCTCCGCCTTGAACCTCGAGGCGGGCATCTCGACCTCGTCGTGATCGGCGATCAGGCCGTTGCGAATGCGCACGAGGAAGTCGGCTATCGGATCGGTCTGCGACATCTACCAGCTCGACTTGGTCAGTCCCGGGATGTAGCCCTGGTGGGCCACCTCGCGCAGGCAGATGCGGCAGAGGCCGAACTTGCGCAGGTACGCGCGCGGCCGGCCGCAGCGCTTGCAGCGGTGGTAGTTGCGCGTCTTGTACTTCGATCCGCGCTGCTGGCGGACGATATGTGAGGTCTTGGCCATCTACTCCTGTCTCTCTTCGCCTTCCGACTGCTCCGCGGCGCCCTCGCCCTCCTCGCCCTCCTCGCCCTCCTCGGGGCGCTCGCGCTTGGCATAGGCCTCGGGGTTCTCCTCCTTGAGCTGCTCGAGCGCGGCCTGCTCGGCCTCGGCGCGCAGCCGGGCCTCCTCCTTGCGCCGCTCCTCCTCCTCGGCCTCCGCGGCCTCATCCACCTGGCCGGGAGCCCCGTCGCGCTGGAACGGCATGCCCAGCTCCTGGAGCAGGGCGAAGGCCTCCTCGTCGGACGCCGCCGTGGTCGTGATGGTCACGTCGAGGCCGCGAACCTGGTCGATCGAGTCGTAGTCGATCTCGGGGAAGATGATCTGCTCGCGGATGCCGAGCGAGTAGTTGCCGCGGCCGTCGAAGGAGCGCGCGCTGAGGCCGCGGAAGTCGCGGATGCGCGGGATGGCGACCGACATCAGGCGGTCGAGGAACTCCCACATGCGGGCCCGGCGCAGCGTGACCGACACGCCCACCGGCATGCCCTCACGCAGCTTGAAGGCGGCGATCGACTTGCGCGCCCGGCGCGTGTTGGGCTGCTGCCCGGCGATCGTGGCGAGCTGCTCGGTGGCAGCCTCCAGCATCTTCGAGTCCTGCTTGGCCTCGCCGACGCCCATGTTGAGAGTGATCTTCTCGATGCGCGGGACCTGCATCGGGGTCGAGTATCCGAAGCGGTCCTTCAGCCGCCCGCGGATCTCCTGCTCGTAGCGGTCCTTCAGGCGCGGCGGAACCTTGGCCTGCTCTGTAACTGCGGCTTCCATCAGTCGATCTCCGTTCCGGACTTCTTCGCCACCCGCACGCGGCGGCCGCCCTCGCGCTTGACCGACACGCGCGTGGGGTCGCCGTTCTTGGGGTCGAGCAGCATCACGTTAGAGACGTCGATCGGGCCCTCGGCCTCGACGATGCCGCCGAGCTCCTGGGCGCGCTGGGTGTCGCGCAGGGTGCGCGGCTTGGTGTGGCGCTTCTGGATGTTCATCCCCTCGACGTAGACGCGACGGCGCTTCGGATCGGTCCTCAGCACCCGGCCCGTCTTTCCGCGGTCCTTGCCGGAGATGACCTTCACCTGGTCGTCCTTGCGGATCTTCATCCGTGCCATCGGCTCAGAGCACCTCCGGGGCGAGGGAGACGATCTTCATGAAGTTGCGGTCGCGCAGCTCCCGAGCCACGGGGCCGAAGATGCGAGTGCCGCGGGGGTTGTTCTGGGCGTCGATCAGCACGGCGGCGTTCTCGTCGAATGCGATGTAGGTGCCGTCATCGCGCCCGAACTCCTTGCGCGTGCGGACCACCACGGCCTTGACCACCTCGCCCTTGTGGACGCTGCCGTGCGGTATGGCCTGCTTGACGGTCCCGACCACGATGTCGCCGACCCCGGCATAGCGGCGCTTCGAGCCGCCCGCCACCCTGATGCACAGGATCTCGCGGGCGCCCGTGTTGTCGGCCACCTTGAGCCTCGACTCCTGCTGGATCATGGGCTACCGCGCCCTCTCCAGGATCTCGACGAGGCGCCAGCGCTTGGTGCGGCTGACCGGACGGCTTTCGATCACGCGCACCTTGTCGCCAACGTGCGCGTCGTTGGCCTCGTCGTGCGCGTGCAAGGTCGAAGAAGTGCGCACCACCTTGCCGTAGGTGCGGTGCTGGCGCGTGATGTCCACACGCACCGTGATCGTCTTGTCGGCCCGGTCGGAGACCACGACCCCCTGCCGGACCCGGGCCTTGCCCTTGGCCTTCTCGACCGGCGCGGGCGGCTCGGCACTGGGCTCCGCCCTCCGCCGCTCCCGCGACCGCTGCCGCCAGCGCCGCCGGGTCTCGGCGCGCTGCCGCCGAGCCTCGGCGCGCTCCTGTGCCCGCTCCTCGGGCGACCGCGACGGCCGCGCCTCTCCACGATGAAGCGACCGCTCCCGGCGCCGCCGATCCCGCGGCGAAACCGGCTCCTGCGGCTCACCTTCGGCGGCCGGAGCATCGGCGGCCTCCTCGGCAGGAGCCTCCGCCGCCGCCGCAGCTTCCTCGGCGGGGGCCTCGTTAGCGACGGTCTCCTCGTCGGCGGGCGTCTCCTCAGCCGGCGCAGCCTCCTCGCCTGCATGCTCCTCGGCGGGCGTCTCCTCAGCCGGCGCAGCCTCCTCGGCGGGGTCGTCCCCGGGCGCGTCCTCTGCCGGGGCGTCCTCGCCCGGGGCGTCAGCGGCTGCCGTGTCCTCCGCCGGCGCGTCCGCCTCGGCCGCGTCGGCCTCGGGCGCGTCGCCTTCGGGCGCGTCCGCTTCCGGGGCGTCGGCCTCGGGGGTCTCTTCGTTCTGGTTCTTTTCTTCCTCGGTCATCGCTCGATGCGCTGCTTGCGCAGCTCTGTGTCGACGTCTATCTCTCGCTGTCGGGCCACTGTGAGGCCGCGGGCCAGGTCCGCCTTCGCCTGCTTCAGGCGGGCAGTGTTCTCGAGCTGGCCGGTCGCGTGCTGGAAGCGGAGGTTGAAGACCTCTTCGCGCGCGCGGCCCACGAACTCCACGAGCTGGGGGTCGTCGAGGTTGTGGACCTCCACGGCCTTCACTGCTGGCCTCCCTCGCGCGCCACGAACTTGCTCTTGACCGGCAACTTGTGGCCGGCCAGGCGCATGGCCTCGCGGGCCAGCGGCTCCGGCAC
>DATACN010000088.1:0-5063 GCA_036258995.1 Thermoleophilaceae bacterium
AGCTCGCGCTGCCCCCGGCCGAGGACGCGCTCGTCCGGCTCGATCCCGGCTACTCGCGCCCGCTTCGCATCTGCCGTCTCGACGCCTTCCTCCAGGGTTACGACGTGAGGTTCCTCGAGTTCAACGCAGACTCGCCGGCCGGCATCGGCTATACCGACGTGCTGTACGAGGGGCTCGAACAGGCCATCCGCCTGCCGCGGGTGAACGCCGAGTTCGAGACCGCCTACACGCCGATGCTCCCGGTGCTGGTGGAGACCCTGCTCGACGCCTATCGCGAGCTGCGCTCGACCCGCGGCGACCTGCCGGAGTCGCCACGGCTGGCCCTCGTCGACGTCGACACCAGCCCGTCGGTGCCCGAGTTCCGGATCGTCTGCGAGGCCGCGCGGCGGGCCGGGCTCGAGGCCGTGCACGGCACCATCGACGAGCTGTCCTACGACGGCTCGCTGCTGCGGCTGGACGGCGAGCCGGTGCACCTCGTCTACCGGCGGGCGCTGCTGGAGGACCTGCCCGAAGGCGACCTGATCGCCGCGGCGCGCGACCGCAGCGCGGCCGTGGTCAACCCCTTCCGGGCCCGGGTGGCGAACAACAAGAAGCTCTTCGCCCTGCTGCAGGACCCCCGCTTCGCCCACCTCGTGGGCGACAAGGAGGCGCAGGTGATCGCCGAGACGATTCCCTGGACGCGCGTGCTGCGCCCCGGCCGCACGAGCTACGGGGAGTGGGTGGTGGACCTGCTGGCGTTCGTGTCGGACAACCGCGAGCGGCTGGTGCTCAAGCCGGCCTCGGACTACGGCGGCCACGGGGTGGCGCTCGGCATCGAGACTCCGCAGGCGGAATGGGATGCCCTGGTCGAGGCCCACGTCGGCGAGGAGGACTTCGTCGTGCAGGAGTACGTGCCGGTCCCGGAAGAGATGTTCCCGACGGTCGAGGCCGGGCACGTGCAGATGCGCCTCAAGCGATTCAACATCAACCCGTTCGGAATCGGCGGGCGCTACGCCGGGATGATCACCCGCATCTCCGACCGGGCGGTGATCAACGTGTCGGCCGGGGGCGGACTGCTTCCGAGCGTGGTCGGACGGCATCGGCGGCGGCTGCTGGCCGAGGAGGACGAGCAGGAGGAGGCCCGTGAAGAGCTCGTCTGAGCCCGGGGGAGGCCGCGGCGGCGAGCGGCCACTGGGCTACGACGTGGACGACAACGCCGCACGGTTCTCGAACTACTTCCATCTGCTGCGCGAGCTGCTGCACTTCTCGAACGGCTGGCTGCCGCTCGAGCCGAGCTTCGAGCGCAAGTACCGCCTGGCCGACCACGGGCACGACGACGCGCGGGCGCTGACCAAGATCAGGCGGCGGCTGTACGAGCTGCGCCACCCGAGCGACTATCCGGGTGCACCGTCGCCCGAGCTCGGGCAGCTGCTCGACCGGCTGGCGGGCGCGGCGTCGCCGGCGCAGTACGTGACCGTGGCCTACGGCGAGGCCAAGCCGGCGCTGCTGCGGGCGATCCGCATCCATCTGGAGGAGCTCGACCCCGTGGCCGATGAGCCGTCGCTGCGCCTGCTGCGACGTCTCGTCGAGCGCCAGGAACGCCACATCCTCGAGCTCGGCGGCGCGGGCGGCGACGGCCCTGCCGACATCGGCGCGCTGCCGGTGCAGCTGCGCGCCGAGCCGCGGCCCCTTCGCCTGCTTCCTCCGCTCGACGAGCCGGCCCGCGACGAGGGCCTGGAGGTGACCGAGCACGGCGATCCCTACCTGTCGCGCGAGCTGTACGTGAACGGCGCCGAGAACCACGTGCCGACCGAGCCGGAGGAGCAGCGTCATTTCTTCCACGGCCTGATGGACGCCGAGCTGAGCGCCGCCGAGCTGATGGCGCGCAACTCCCACGAGTACCCGGGCATGCCGCTCGACTTCCACGTCGACATGGCCCGGCAGACCTGGGACGAGGCGCGCCACGCCAAGGTCCACGACCTGCTGATGAAGGACGAGCTGGGCTGCGCCTGGGGCGACTACCCCGTGGGGTTCTCGTACTTCAAGTCGATCTATGCCTACGACCTGCTGGGCCGCCTGGCGCTGTTCAACGGCACCAGCGAGCAGCGCGCCATGTGGCGCCACTCACGCCGGCGCAAGGCGCTGCTCGAGCTGGGCCAGGTGCGGGTCGCGATGGTCTTCGACTACCTGCTGGCCGACGAGGTGCCGCACGTCCACAACGGGGTGCGCTGGGGCAGCTACCTGCTGGACGGCAGCGAGACGGCCTACCGCGACAAGGTGCGCGAGCTGCGGGCCGGGCTCGACGAGACCGGGGCCCCGGTGGCCACTCCGGGCTAGGCGAGCGAGAGCATGTGCCCGACCGCCGGGTCGGAGTTCCCTTCCAACATCTCGCGATACACCGCCTCCACCGCCTCCGGCCCGCGAGCTCGCTCGATCCTCATCCAGCTCGCGGCCGACGGGAAGAACTCGCGCTGGGCCGCGCCGTAGCGCGCTCCAAACCCCCGCCCTCGTTGGTTCTCGAGCCAGGCGGGGAGGAAGAAGAACTGCGGCTTCGGGCCGGGTAGGTCGGGCTGGGCCTCGAGGTCCTCCCAGTGCGTGAACCCCACGCCGCAGCTGTACTTGAGGTCATCCCCGAAGTGGTGGTGCACGTCGTGGAGCAGCGCGCCGTCGCCGGCGAAGTCCACGAACAGGGTGGGAGTGTCCGCCGCCAGGGCGCCGAGCTGCTCGTACGGGAGCACCTGGCCGTAGTAGCCGACGCGCTCGCAGAACTCCACGTTGCGGGCAGAGGTGAGCCCGACGACCTCGTACTCAGAGGGCTCGCGTCGGGACAGCAGGAACGCGACCCCCATCGCCGTCTTGCTCGACGCGCTCGAGAACACGACCCGGCTCGCGCCGAACAGCTCGCTGTCGAGCAGGAACTCGGCCGCCCCGAACGAGGTCATGAACAGGGGCCGCCACAGCGCCAGCTGGTCCTCCTGGCCGGGGTCGTATCCGGGATCGCCGGCCACCCGGCTGTAGCGCTGGTAGACGGACGGGAGCTCGGCACGGTGCGGGGCGGCGTCCACGAACCACGCGTCCGTCACCTGGGCGGGGGCGAGCACCAGATGCGTGGACGTCGGCAGGTACCCGAAGACCCGCTCGCCCTCCTCGAACGCGTCGTGCGCCGAGCAAACCACGTCGCCGAAGCCCCACACCGTCACCCTTCCCCATCCGTCAGGCGCGGGGAAGAAGTCCCAGTAGCGCATCGCGTCGCCCAAGGCCGCGTAGGTGATGTTGTTCGAGCTGAAGCCGAACTTGTCGATGCCGAGCACGATCTGGCCCGGCGGAAGGTCGATGTCAGGCGGCCCGGGAGCGGCGACGACCCTGCACTGGCGCAGGTCGCCTCGCCGGACCACGAAGTCCAGCGCTACTCCTCGTCGGGCTCGTCGTCCAGGTCGAGGGCGTCGGGGTCCTCTACCGCGGATTCGGAGACGTGGCGGCCGTCGCCGCCGGCATAATTGGCCTGGAAGCCCTCGAGCAGCTCGTCGCGCTGGGCCTCGTCCACCGGCAGGTCGTCGGACACGAGCACCCAGTCGGCGCCCTCGAACTCCTCGAGGTTGAATATCTCCTGGTCCATCGAGGCCGAGTCGTCCACGACGACCAGCACCTCGGTCTGAGGGTTGAAGTACGTGCCCGGCCGGACCAGGACGTCCTCGATGTCGAAGCGGCGGTCGGCGGCCATGTCGGGCCAGCCTATTCCGCCTACGACCGCGGAATCAAGCGCCCAGTTCGCGCAGCTGCCGCTCCACTTCCGCGTCCACGTCGAGAGGTTCCTTGCCCTGGCGCTGCCGGCGTTCGTTGCGCGCGACGACGAGCTGTCGCACCTCCTCGCGCAGAGCGGGGTCGGCTTTGGGGGTGGACAGCGCGGCCATCTCCGCGTCGATGTCCAGCGGGGCCTCGCCCCGGGCCTCCCGGCGCGCGGACTTGGCCTCGAGCATCTGGCGGATCTCCTCGCGTGCCTCGGCGTCGGCGGCGGCGCCGGACTTCGGCGCCGGCCTTGCCGGCCGGTCGTCGTCGGATTCGTCCATCGAGAAGACGCCGGAGCGCCCGAGGCCCTTGTAGATCCGCCCGCTGCCGTAGAAGCTGACCGCCGCGACGACCACGGCGATCGCAGAGATCACTATCAGGATCGTGCCGAACGCCTCCATTGCCGTCGTAGAGTGTCCCGCATGTGGCGCCGACTTCGCCGCCGCAGCCTGGCTCCGAGCCGGCCGGCGCTCTATCCGGACCAGGTCGGCCTGGTCGTGATCGTCGTCGTCGTGCTCGGCGTGGGCCTGTGGTTCGCCGTGCGTACGGCCTTCGGCTGAGCCCCCGGAGCCCGTCTGGGGCCGGCCTGCGCCCTCCCGCTCGGCGGTCCGGTACGCTTTCCCGCAGTTATTGACTGACGAATCAATCGGGCGCCGCCCGCGCCCCCCAAGGAGCTCCTGACAGTGGTCGACTTCACCCTCACCGACGAGCAGAAGGACATCCGCGAGCTGGCCCACGATTTCGCCGAGAAGGAGATTCGGTCGGTCGCCTGGGACTACGACCGGGACGCCACCTGGCCGCAGGAGATCATCGAGAAGGCCTGGGAAGTGGGCCTGATGAACTCCCACATCCCCGAGGAGTACGGCGGGCCGGGCCTCGACTACCTCACGGGCTGCCTGATCGAGGAGGAGCTCGGCTGGGGCTGCTCGGGCATCGGCACCTCGCTGATGTGCAACGGCCTCGCCGCCGCGCCTGTGGGCATCGGCGGCTCGGAGGAGGTCAAGAAAGAGTACTTCGGGATGCTCACCGAGGAGCCCAAGCTCGCCTCCTTCTGCCTGACCGAGCCCGACGCCGGCTCCGACGTGTCGTCGATGCGCACCACCGCCGTCAAGAAGGGCGACAAGTACGTCATCAACGGCACCAAGTGCTTCATCACCAACGGCTCGCACGCCTCCTGGTACACGGTCTACGCGAAGACCGACAAGGACGCCGGCCACCGCGGCATCTCGGCGTTCGTCGTCCCGCGCGACGCCGGCGTGGTGGTGGACAAGAAGGAGGACAAGCTCGGCCAGCGCGCC
>DATACN010000089.1:0-11192 GCA_036258995.1 Thermoleophilaceae bacterium
CCTCCAGTGGCAGCCGCTCGTCGATCTCTCGCAACGCCGCCAGAAGCGACTCGCGCGCCGGGGCCCGGCGCAGCTCGAGCACGGGCTCGTTGGCGAACGGCGCCGACGTCGCGGTGGAGGGCTCTGCCGTCACGGCGCCGCCAGCAGCTCCTCGAGCGAAGCCCCGTGCCGCCAGTCGTGCAGGAACGACTCGTTGGCCGTGTTCTCGAGCAGGCGCCGGACCAGGTAGGCCATGCCCGCCACCAGATCCCCGACCGGGCAGTAGCTGCGCACCCGCATCCCCTGCTTGGCAAGCGCGGCGGCCAGCTCGTCGCCGAGGCCCCGCAGCACCTGGAGCTCGAGGTCGGAGTCGTCCCCACCGCAGTCTCGGTTGTAGGCGATCGCGTGCGACACCGAGCGCAGATTGTGCGAGGCGATCGCCACCCGCACGAGCGGCCGCGCGTCCACCAGGGAGCGGGTGAGTGCCTCGAAGTTGCGATCGCACTCGGTCTTCGACTGGAACACCGGCGAGGTCCAGCCATGCTGCAGCGCCTCCACCACCTCGTGGTCCCAGTAGGCGCCCTTGACCAGCCGGATCGTGAGCGGTGGCGACCGGTCGCTCCGACGGGCCCAGTCGAGGATGCGCTCGAGCTGGTCGGGCGACTCGCGCAGGTAGGCCTGTAGGACGAGCCCCGCCGACGGCCCCTCGCGGAACTCATCCTCGTCGAGCATGTCGAACAAGAGCTGCTCGGTGGTCTCGAGCGAGTCGACCGATTCCATGTCCACGTGCAGGTGCGCGCCCAGGTCGCGGGCTGTGAGCATGAGCGGGCGCAGGCGCTTGGCGGCGTCCTCGTGGCCCACCTCGGGGGCCTCGGGGCGAATCATCGGCGTGAGCGCCGTGACCTTCACGGAAACGTTCACCCGCGAGACCGCTCCGATCGAGTCGCGCTCGAGCGCCGGCCGCTCCGGCCAGCGCTCGGCTGCCTCAGCCAGCGTGCGAAAGGCGTCCTCGCAGCGCGCCGCGTAGCGGTCGGCCTCCTCCTGCGTCACGGTGGCCTCGCCGAGCAGGTCGAGCGAGGTCGCGATGCCATCGCGCCACTGATGCTCGATCGCCTTGAGCGCCGCGCGGGGCGACTCTCCGACGATGAAGCGGTGGGCCATGTGGCGCACGCCCGCCGCCGCGGCGACGCCCAGCGCCTTCCGCCCCGCGCGAGAGCCCGCCATGCGCATGGCTGCCGCGAGCGGCGGGGGGCGTTCGTCGACCTCGGCCAGGTAGCCCCGCAGGTGCTCCGCCAGGTCGTCGAGCGAGCGGCAGGCGGGCGTCACGTCGACGAGCCGGAAGAGCGCGGCCCTCAGGGCCTCGTCGCCCTCGGCCAGCTCCATGGCCTTGCTGTCGAGCGCGCGAAGTGGGTGGCGCGCGGAAGACGGAAACGCCTCGGCCAGAGCTCCGCCGACACGCATGACGTCCTCCTCGACCACACGCGACAGAATAAGTCGCCCATGCCGCATTCCCTGGTACTCGGTCCCCTGCTCCGCTACGTCGGCGAGGACGAGGCCGTCATCTGGGTCGAGACCGACGGGCCCTGCGAGGTCGAGGTGCTCGGATCGAGCGAGCGCACGTTCCACGTCGAGGGCCATCACTACGGGCTGGTGCGGGCCGAGGGCCTGCGCCCCGGGACCTGGCACGAGTACGAGGTGCGGCTCGACGGCGAGCTCGTATGGCCGGAGCCGGACTCGCAGTTTCCGCCGAGCGCCTTCCGCACCTATCCGAAGGACGGGCCGCTGCAGGTGGTCTTCGGCTCCTGCAGGGTCACCGCGCCGCACGACCGCCCCTACGCGCTGCGCAAGGACGAGGACGAGCGCGGGCGCGAGATCGACGCGCTGCGGGCGCTGTCCCACCGGATGGCGAAGCACGACCGCGAGAACTGGCCCGACGTCCTGCTGCTCCTGGGCGACCAGGTGTACGCCGACGAGGTCTCGCCCGCCACCGCGGCCTACATCGAGTCGCGCCGCGACCCCACGGTGGAGCCCGGCGACCGGGTCGTCGACTTCGAGGAATACACGCGGCTGTACCGGGAGGCCTGGGGAGAGCCGTCTATTCGATGGCTGTTCTCGACGCTGTCGACAGCGATGATCTTCGACGACCACGACGTTCACGACGACTGGAACACCTCGCAGGCTTGGGTGCGCGAGATGCGCTCCAAGGACTGGTGGGACGAGCACATCGTGGCCGCGCTGATGTCGTACTGGATCTACCAGCACGTCGGCAACCTGGCGCCCGAGAGCCACCGCGAGGACGAGCTGCTGGCCAGGGTCCGCGAGGCCGAGGACGGCGGCCCGGCGCTGCGCGAGTTCGCCCGCCGCGCCGACCGCGAGACAAGCGGCAGCCGCTGGAGCTACTGCCGCGACCTCGGAGACACGCGGATCGTGGTGATCGACTCGCGCGCGGGGCGGGTGCTCGACGACGGGCGCCGAGCCATGGTCGACGACGAGGAATGGGACTGGATCGTCGAGCACGCCACCGGCGGCTTCGACCACCTGCTGATCGCGACCTCACTGCCATACCTGCTCGCCCCGGCGCTGCACTACCTCGAGGCGTGGAACGAAGCGGTATGCGCCGGCGCCTGGGGCGACGAGCTCACCGCCCTCGGGGAACGCGTGCGCCAGACCATGGACCTCGAGCATTGGGCGGCCTTCGGCGCCTCGTTCGACAAGCTGACGGAGCTACAGCGGTCGGTTGCCGCCGGGGAGCGCGGGCCCGCGCCGGCCTCGATCGTCACGTTGTCCGGGGACGTGCACCACGCATACCTGTGCGAGGTCGCTTTCCCGCGAGGGTCTGGTGTCCGCAGCGCGGTCTGGCAGGCGGTCTGCTCGCCATTCCGCAACCCCTTGGACGCGAAGGCGCGCCGCAGCATCAAGGCGCTCTGCAGCCGCGGCGCGCACGCTTTCGCCCGGTGGCTGGCGCGGACAGCCGACGTCGACGACCCGCCGATCCGCTGGCGCCTCACCGGCGGCGGCCCCTGGTTCGACAACCAGTACGGAGTGCTCGACATCGACGGCCGCCGGATCGACTTCCGCCTCGAGCGAGCCCAGCCCGACGGCGACAACCCGGGCGAGGCCCGGCTCGAAAGCGTGCTCGAGCGCCGGCTCGCCTAGCGCCTGGCTCTCGCCATTCGCGCACTGCGATACCACCGTCTCGCCCGGAGGCTGGGCGGACTGGATCGGGGGTGAGAAGCACCACCTTCCAGGCAGGAGGCCGGTATTTCGTCCGGCTCATCGAGTGCTATCGAATCGCTGGCGGGCGCGCGTTCCAAGCATTAGGGTGGGACGGAGTCACCAATGAAGGTGTTCGCAACAAGCTCGGCGCTAGCCTTCGCCCTGCTTGCGGTAGTCGTGCCCGCCGCCGCCGCGACGACGCAGCGGATCAGCATCACCTTCGCCGTGGAGGGCGGGGACCCGGGCGCGGGCGCGGGCTTGCACATCTCCGATGGGGCCAACAGCAAGGCCGGCTGTCACGTCGCGTTCACGGAGCCCACAAGCTGCGGGAACGGGATCCCCGGCACCAGGCTCCGCTCCAACGGCGCGACGGTCACGCTCGTAGATAGCGCATCGCCGAGCACGCGTTGCTTCCGGGTGACTGCGAATGACAACGACCCTGCGGCAGGGCGACCGTCTACGCCGATATCGGTGCGGGCGACCTTCACGAATCCGGATGGGAGCCAGCACAGCGTGGGACCTCTCCGGATGGAGAACGGGAATCGAATCTATGTCGGCTCGACGCCCGCGGAGCCGGGCTTGACGCCCGGCGGGCCGCCGCCAACCGAAACTCCAACTTGCTCGGGGGCGCCCCGCAGTGGTCCGGACTGCTCGGACGGCTTCGACAACGACAAGGACCGCAGGGTCGATTTCCCGACCGACATCGGCTGCAGCCATCCGAACGACGTCGACGAGGACAATCCGCATGCGTGCGACGGCATCGGCAGGGGACTGAACGTGAGGCGTGGAACCAGGGGGTCGGACATCCTGAACGGCACTGGCGGGTTCGATGAGTTACACGGGCTCGGCGGCAACGACGCCCTGAACGGCCGCGCTGACGGCGACTGTCTGTATGGCGGCCGCGGCGCGGACCGCATACTGGGCGGCGGCGGCCGCCAAGACCACATCGAGGGGGGCCCGGGCAACGACAGAGTCAACGGCCAGGGCGGCAGAGACCTCATCTATGGCGACCATGGCAATGACGTGCTCTCCGGCGGCGCCGGGAACGACTTCGTGGTCGGGAGCTTCGGCAACGATCGGGGAGTCGATCATCGCGGCCGTGACCAGTTCGAAACCGGCTTCGGCCGCGATCGCATCGACACGCGCGACGGACGGCGCGATTTCGTCTTCTGTGGGCCCGGGAGGGACGTGGCCACGGTCGACAGGCGGGACTTCGTCAAGGGCTGCGAGAAGGTCGCGCGGGCGCGGTAGGCGTCGGAGCGACCTCGACAGACACCGCGGTTTCTACGTCGGTGCTCGACCCGAAGGCCGCGCATCACGCGTCGGCGGCTTCATCGATCCCGTCGCAGCGAAGCGAAGCTGGTCGACGGGTGGTTACCTGGGGTTGCGATCGCTAGCGCTTTCGGTGAAAGCGGTCGCGAAGGCGAGAGGTCCTGGAGCGCGGCCGCCCGGTTGCCCGCTCAGCCGCCGTCGGATCGGCTGCTCCGGAGCCACTTTCCGAGCGAGTCCAGCAGGCTGCCCATGCCCTGCTCGCGCCGGGCCGGCGTCTCGTGGCCGTCGAGGAACGCGCCCTGCTCGGTGAAGACCAGTCGGGTGCCGTCGCGCTCGGGCTTGAACTCCGCCGTGGCGAGGGAGACCGAGATGCGGATCCCGTCCAGGACCATGTCGTAGGTGTAGACGATGCGTCGGCCCGGGACGATGTCCCGGTAGAGCGCCTCGAAGGCGTATTCGCGGCCGTCCGGCAGCATCCCTCGGCCGCGCTCCCATCCGCCGACACGGAAGTCGAGCTCGAACTCCCCGTCCGAACCGTCGAACCAGCGCGCCTTGGCTTGAGGCTCGGACCAGGCGGCGAATACTCGGTCGGGGGAGGCGTCGTAGACGCGCTCCACGGCGAATGCGGCGTGCTCTGTGGATCGTTCGCTCATCGCGTGCCCGCTTTCGGTGGCTCGTCGTCGCTTTCGGCGAGGTAGTCGCCCAGGCGGTCGAGCCGGCGCTCCCAGCTCGAGCGCCGGGCGCTGATCCAGTGCTCCACAGGCCGCAGCGCCGCCGGCTCGATCTGGCAGGTGCGCACACGGCCGATCTTCTCCGAGCGCACGAGCCCGCTGGTCTCCAGCACGTGAAGGTGTTGTGCCACCGCCGGCAGCGACATCGGCAGCGGGCGTGCGAGTTCGCTGACCGAGGCTGGTCCGCGGCTCAACCGCTCGACGATGACCCGTCGACTGGGATCGGCCAGCGCGTGGAAGACGCGATCGATGCTCTCGCCGCGGGAACGATACTTAAGCATCTACCTAACTATACTTCCCGCCCGGACGACTACCAGGAGGTCACATGCTCGATGAGCAAGCTTAGGTGTCATATCTCGATCTCGCTGGACGGTTTCGTCGCCGGCCCGAACCAGAGCGAGGAGAACCCGCTCGGCGAGCGCGGCGAGCGACTTCACGACTGGGTTGTTCCGCTGGCCGCCTGGCGCCAAGCCCACGACAAGCAGGGCGGCGAGGTGAACGAGAGCGCGCGGATAGTCGAGGAATCACGCGAGAACCTCGGGGCCGGCGTGATGGGCCGGAACATGTTCGGGCCGGTCGGCGGTGGCCCCTGGGGCGACGAGCAGTGGACGGGCTGGTGGGGAGACGACCCGCCCTACCACTACCCCGTGTTCATCCTCACGCATCACCCGCGTGATCCGGTGGAGATGGAGGGAGGGACCACGTTCCACTTCGTCACCGACGGGATCGAGTCCGCGCTCGAGCGGGCAAGGGAGGCCGCCGGCGGCAAAGACGTCATGCTCTGGGGCGGCGCCCAGGTCGTTCAGCAGTACCTGGCGGCGGGACTACTGGACGAGCTCGAGCTCCACGTCGTTCCAGTGCTGCTCGGCGGCGGTGCTCGCCTCTTCGACAACCTCGGGGACGCGGAGGTGCAGCTCGAGCAGGTCCGGGCCGTCGACGCGCCTGGCGTCACGCACCTCAAGTACAGGATCGCCGGCTCGGCGCCCTAGGCTCCGACGAAGACATGGTGGACGACTACGCGCCGACTCCGGTAGAGGACTTCCTCGACTCCGACCATCCGACGCTCTTCCCACGGCTCACGCCCGAGCAGGTCGAGTACCTGGCGGAGATCGGCACCCAGGTGTCGTTCGCTCGCGGAGAGCTCGTGTGGGAGCACGGCCAGCGCGAGACTCCGCTGTACGTCGTCCTCAGCGGATCCGTGGACGTCATCGACCAGGCGCCGGAGGGCGACCGCTACTTCGCCCAATGCAGGGAGGGGACCTTCGCCGCCGATATCTCCATGTTCACCGGCGAGCCGACCCTCGCGGCCGGGTTCGCGGCCGAACCGACATCGCTTCTGGCGCTTCCACCGGAGGACGTGCGCCGGGTGGTTGCGACCACGGCTGAGCTCGGCGACCTCCTCCTCCGAACGATGGTCACCCGCCGGGAGTGGCTGCAGGGTCGCGGCCTGGGTCAGCAGCGGCTGATCGGCTCACGACGGTCGGGCGAGGCGTTCGCCGTAAGGGAGCTGCTGGAGCGCAACCTCGTTCCCTTCACCTGGCACGACCTCGCCACCGACGAGGAGAGCCGGGTCTTGCTCGACGGGCTCGGCATCGGGGATGCCGACTGCCCCGTCCTGGTCCGATCCGACAGCGTCATCCGGCGAGCCACGGTTACCTCGGTTGCAGATGAGCTGGGCCTGCGAGCGCACGTCGACGGCCAGAGCTTCGACGTCGTCGTGCTTGGCGGTGGTCCGGCCGGGTTGGCCGCTGCCGTCTACGCCGCCTCCGAGGGTCTCAGCACACTGGTGATCGAACGCTTCGCCCCCGGCGGCCAGGCGGGCACGAGCGCTCGGATCGAGAACTACCTCGGCTTCCCCACCGGCCTTACCGGATCCGAGCTGACCCGACGCGCGACGCTGCAGGCGCGCAAGTTCGGCGCCGTGATCTCCAGCGTCCACGAGGCATCCCAGGTCTCAGAGCCGGAGCCCGGGGGCTTGCGCGAGATCCGGCTTGCCGACGGTCAGCGCGTGCGGGGCCGGTCCGTGGTCCTGGCGCCGGGTGCGGACTACCGCCGGCTGCCGGCCGAGAACGCAGATCGATTCGAGGGGGAGGGCCTCTATTACGCGGCGACCCACATCGAGGCCCAGCAGTGCTCGCCGGAGGAGGACGCCGTGGTCGTCGGCGGAGGAAACTCGGCCGGTCAGGCGGCTGTCAAGCTCGCCGACCACGCGGGCCAGGTCCACGTCGTCGCTAGGCGACGGCTCGAGCTGGCGATGTCGCGCTACCTGGTCGATCAGATCGAGGCCAAGTCGAACGTCCGCGTCTGGTCAGGGTGTGAGGTCCGGGCCCTCGAGGGTGATGAGGAGCTGGAGGCTGTCGTGATCTCGGGTGCGGGGCCCGATCGACGGGTCAAGACCTCGGCGGTGTTCGCGATGATCGGCGCCTCTCCGAGGTCCGAGGGCCTGGTCGACTTCGTCGGCCAGGACGACAAGGGGTTCGTGGTAACCGGCGAGGAGGCGGGCCGCCACGCCGACTTCTCCCGGCACTGGGACGGGGCGGACCGAGGCCCGCTGATGCTCGAGTGCACGCGTCGCGGCGTCTTTGCCATCGGCGACGTCCGCAGAGGCTCGACTAAGCGCGTTGCCGCGGCCGTGGGGGACGGCGCGCTGGTGGTCCGCTCAATTCACGCGTCCCTGGATCCGGGCCTAACGTAGTCCGGCGGCCGCCCTCGCCCCGTCGGGGTCGGCAAAGGATTCGACGCGGACGACCCGCCCGTCGCGGACGGTCAAGAGCGAGGACCGGGTCTCGTCGACTTCGAGCTCGTGCGTCCGGCCGACGATGTGCACGACGACCGCTACTTGATCACCGGCGTCGTCGAACCGAAGCGTCTCGACCCGGTACCTCTCCCAAGCCGAGAGGAACTCCCCCCAGAAGCGCCGCACGCCGTCGAAGCCGCGGTAGCTGTCGACGGCAAGCAATGACTCGGTCACCGGGACCCACTCGATCTCCGGATCCAAGAAACGGCCGAGAGCGTCATCGGACATGCGCTGCTCGAACTCCTCCGTGGAGCCCTCGCTCGCAAGCTCCGCGTAGAGCCGGCGGACCAGTTCGACGTTCTCCTGTGACACCGCTTTCCCCGATTAGCATCGCATCGGTGTCCTCGCCGGACAGCCTGGACTTCTACGACGGCGAGTTGCGCGCTCACCACGAGCACCTTCGCGAGGCAACGGGATCTGCGCGCTCGTGGTTGATCACCGCCCGGCGACGCCGCTAGGGGCGTTGACGAGGCGCGCCCGAGGCCCTGGCTTGGGCCGACCGGCCGTTCCCGGCGCTACAGTGGCCGACCCCGCGATGGACTACCCGGTCGAGAGCTTCACAGACGACGAGCGAGCGGCTCTCGCCCCCCATTTCACCAACCTCGACCGGCCGGTGTTCGCGCTCGTGAACCTGCCGGAGACGGTCAAGGGCGCCATGTTCGCGCGCTACTCGCGCTACCAGGGGACCCTGCGCAGGCTCTACCTCGACGAGTTCGCGGGCGACCTCGAGCAGGGGGTTGCGGGCGCCTTAGACGGGCAGGAGGGCGAGCGGGCCAGGCAGCTCTACGAGCGCATCTTCCTCGGCTACGGCGACGACTCGGTCGCGCAGCTCGGCGGCGCTCACATCGCCTGTGAGTGGGTCTCGAACGTGATGACCAAGGTGCTCCAGCGCGGGCGGTTGGCCGCCTACCTCGAGCAGTCGACCCGCTACATCCCCTACGACGCGCCGATGCCCGGCGGCGGCTACCGCTACTGGCGCGACCCCTCGCTCGGGCCGGAGTACGAGGCGGCGATGGACTTCCTCTTCGACACGTACTCGGAGAGCCTGCCGCGGGTCATGGCCTGGGCCGCGGAGCGCTTCCCGCGTGGCGACGGCGAGCCCGAGGCGGCCCACGCCCGCTCGATCAAGGCCAAGTCGCTCGACCTTCTCCGCGGGCTGCTGCCGGCCGCCTCGCTGTCGCACATGGGCATCTTCGCCACCGGCCAGGCCTACGAGCAGCTGCTGCTGCGGCTGTCGGCCTCGCCGCTGCCGGAGGCGCGCGACTACGCGCGCATGATCCTCGCCGAGCTGAAGGCGGTGATCCCGAGCTTCCTGACGCGGCTGGAGCGGCCCGACCGCGGCGGGGAGTGGATCGGCTATCTCGAGCAGCGCTCGCAGGCGGCGCAGCGCTGGGTCGCGCGGCTGGGTCTCGACAGGGACCGCCGCGGCGACGAGGGCGCCGGGCCCCGGGTCACGCTCCTTTCGGCACAGGGCAGCGAGGAGGAGCTCCTGGCCGCTCTGCTGTTCGAGGCCGCCGGCTGCGGGGAAGAGGAGGCGCGCACCGCCGTCCGCGGCCTGCCCCCCGACGAGCGCGCGGCGATGCTGGCCGAGCTCGTCGGCGAGCGGCGCAATCGCCGCCACCGCCCGGGCCGGGGGTTCGAGGCGCTCCGCTACCGCTTCGAGATCGTGTCGGACTACGGCGCCTTCCGCGACCTCCAGCGCCACCGGATGCTCACGATCCAGTGGCAGGATCTGGGCCCGGAGCTCGGCGCGGGGGTGCCGGAGGAGCTAGAGGGGGCGGGCGTCGCCGACGCCTACCGCGACGGCCTGGAGCGCTCGCGCTCCGAGCACGCCCGTCTGGTCGAGCTGGGCCGGCCGGAGGTCGCGCCCTACGCGCTCTGCCTCGGCTACCGCATCCGCTACGTGATGGACATGAACGCGCGCGAGGCGATGCACCTGATCGAGCTGCGCTCCGGCCGCGAAGGGCACCCCGGCTACCGCGCGGTAGCGCACGCGCTGCACGCCGAGATCGCGCGGGTACACCCCGCGGTGGCCGCCGCGATGTCGTTCGTCGATCGAGACAGCGAGCCCCGGCTCGAGCGGATCCTGTCCGAGATACGCACTCACGCGAAGCAAACGGCACGGGCCTAGCGGGGCACGCGCAACCGCAACTAGAGCCGGCCGCAACGGTTAGAGGGGCACCCACCCAAGCAAGGAGGATGCCCCTTGAGGCAGCGTAGCAATGGACTTTGGTTCAGCCTGGCGCTCGTCGCCGGGCTGTCCCTGATATTCGCCGCCGTAGCCACCGCCGCGACGATCATCGGTACCGAGAACGGGGAGACCCTGACCGGTACCCGCGGCCCCGACCGGATCGACGCCAGGGGTGGCGCCGACAAGGTCTTCGCGATGGCCGGACGCGACCGCGTCCGTGGCGGCGATGGCAACGACGAGCTGCATGGCGGGAGAAACGTCAACGCTGCCCGGCGGACGCGCGGGTCCCGCGGCGGGCGCGGGTTCCGCGGTCGTTTCTGGTTCGCCGGGCGGCGGGGCGACCGTCTGCACGGCAACGCCGGCGACGACCGGGTCTTCGGGGGTCGCGGGCGCGACTTCCTGACCGGGAACGCCGGCGACGACGAGCTGCGCGGCGGTCCCGGGCGGGACGGCCTGTTCGCCGGGCCGGGCAACGATCAGCTGTTCGGCGGGGGCGGCCCGTTCTTCTTCGCGCGCGCGGATCGCCTGCACGGCGGAGAGGGCAACGACACCTCCACCGGCGGGCGGGGGTCGGACTTCATGTCCGGCGGTCGCGGCGACGACACGCAGAACGGCGGCGCGGGTCCGGACCTGATCTTCGCCAACCCGGGCCGTGACGTCACCGACGGTGGGCCCGGCAGCGACGTGCTCTGGGCTCTAGCGCGCGTGGATGTCGAGTCGATCGGGGATCCAAACGGCGACTCGCTCACGGGCGGCGACGGCAACGACCGCTTCCGGGTGCGCGACGGCGAAGTCGACGCCGCGCACTGCGGCGAGGGCCGCGACCGGGTGGTCGCCGACCAGTTCGATGCCGTCGACCCCGACTGCGAGGTCGTGCGCCGGCGGGACGTGACCTCGCTCGAGCAGGTGGAGGACCAGCAGGAGACGCGCCAGGAGGCGCCGCGGGAGGACAGCCGGGAGGGCTGAGCCGAGGACAGCCGGGACGGCTGATCAAGACGGTTCGCGT